>NZ_SZXM01000006.1:0-144944 GCF_005281355.1 Citrobacter sp. wls615
GCCCATCCTGCCGGATGGGCTTTTTTGCGCGTGTACGAAATGAAACCTGCCGGATGCGGCGTAAACGCCTTATCCGGCTTACAAAACTCGTGTACCCCTGCAATTCCGCACCACGCAAAAGCTTGTCCTGCTACCCGCGCACGAGACTGAGCAACGGGTACGGTCGCCCAAGATCGTCCACCTCTGTACGTCCCGTCACGCTGAATCCCATCTTCTTATAGAATCCAACCGCTTGCTCATTCTGTTCGTTAACGTTAGTTGTTAACGTGGAACTCATTGATAAAGCATGTTCAATCAGCAGCTTACCAACGCCACTACCACGCACATCCGGATCGACAAATAAGGCATCTATATGCTGATCGGTCAGAAGCATAAAGGCGACTGGCTCATCCTGCCCTGTTATTGCAACCCATAGAGGGGCTTCTGGTAAAAATGAACGTACCAGCTCCTCCAGCTCAATTCGATAATCCGCAGAGAGGAAATGGTGCGTGGCATCCACTGAGCGACACCAAATAGAAACTAACTTGTCTCCTTCGTCCTGGCGCGAACGACGAATGGTAATGGTCATAGCATTCTCCTTTTTTCTTTACTGCACTATTCTACAGCAAGGAGCCGTGAAACTTTCTCAACTTGAGGATGCAGGCTCGACATTCGCATGATTCCTGGGTATCTTCAGCTGTCTGGATGTCTAAACGTTTAAACGTATGTAGTGAGGTTATCAGGTTATGCCAATTCGCGTGCAGGACGAGCTACCCGCCGTCAATTTCTTGCGTGAGGAAAACGTCTTTGTCATGACGACCTCCCGCGCTTCCGGTCAGGAAATTCGTCCACTGAAGGTGCTCATCCTTAACCTGATGCCGAAGAAGATTGAAACGGAAAACCAGTTCCTGCGTTTATTGTCTAACTCACCGCTACAGGTAGATGTTCAGCTATTGCGCATCGATGCCCGCGAGTCACGCAACACCCCAACGGAGCATCTGAATAACTTTTACTGTAATTTCGAGGATATCTGCGATCAGAACTTTGATGGACTGATTGTTACAGGGGCACCGCTGGGTCTGGTTGAGTTTAATGACGTGGCTTACTGGCCGCAGATTAAGCAAGTGCTTGAATGGGCAAAAGATCACGTTACCTCGACGCTGTTTGTCTGTTGGGCGGTGCAAGCCGCATTGAATATCCTTTATGGCATTCCCAAACAAACCCGCACGGACAAACTCTCCGGCGTGTATGAGCATCATATTCTGCATCCTCATGCGTTGCTGACGCGCGGATTTGATGACGCATTTTTGGCCCCTCATTCGCGCTATGCCGATTTCCCTGCCGCCCTTATCCGCGACTATACCGATCTCGAGATTTTTGCCGAAACGGAAGAGGGCGATGCCTATCTGTTCGCCAGTAAAGATAAACGCATTGCCTTTGTGACGGGTCATCCGGAGTATGACGCGCACACGCTTGGTAGCGAATATTTTCGTGACGTTGAAGCGGGCTTATCCCCGGAAGTACCCTATAACTACTTCCCGAAAGATGACCCGCAAAACAAACCGCGGGCAACCTGGCGTAGCCATGGCAATCTGTTGTTTACCAACTGGCTCAACTATTACGTCTACCAGATCACGCCATATGATCTGCGTCACATGAATCCAACGCTGGATTAATCTTCTGTAGCAGACGATCCTTAAGCGTTTCAGCATGTTGAATCAGGCACCTTCGGGTGCCTTTTTTATTTCCGAAACGCACCTCAATGTGTAATTAAATTTTATTTATATTGTTATCAATAGGTTAATTGATAATTAAATTAAAAATGGAAATTGTTTTTGATTTTGAGATTTAAATGAGTAGTCTTAGTTGTGCTGAACGAAAACCGCACAACGATCCTTCGTTCGCATTGGGGATGTGTTTGGATCACTGACGAGGAACTACGCAATGAATCAACAGGCAACGACAACCGATGAACTGGTCTTTACCAGGCCGCGCGGCGAACAAGAACAGCAAATTCTGACCGGAGAAGCGGTGGAGTTTCTGACTGAACTGGTGACAAGATTTACGCCTAAGCGGAATAAGCTTCTGGCTGCGCGGATCCAGCAGCAGCAGGATATTGATAACGGTAAGTTGCCTGATTTTATTTCGGAAACAGCTTCCATTCGTGAGGGTGACTGGAAAATTCGCGGTATTCCTGATGATTTACTGGATCGCCGCGTAGAGATTACCGGCCCGGTTGAGCGCAAGATGGTCATCAACGCGCTGAACGCGAACGTCAAAGTCTTTATGGCTGACTTTGAAGATTCGCTGGCCCCTGAGTGGAGCAAAGTTATCGACGGGCAGATCAACCTGCGCGATGCGATCAATGGCACCATTAGTTACACCAACGAAGCGGGTAAAATTTATCAACTCAAACCCAATCCAGCTTTATTGGTGTGTCGTGTGCGCGGTCTGCATCTGCCGGAAAAACACGTCACCTGGCGTGGCGAATCCATCCCAGGCAGCCTGTTCGATTTTGCACTCTACTTCTTCCACAACTACAAAGCGTTGCTGGCAAAAGGCAGTGGCCCGTATTTCTATCTGCCAAAAACGCAGGCCTGGCAAGAAGCAGCCTGGTGGAGTGAAGTGTTCAGCTATGCAGAGGACCGCTTTAATCTGCCGCGCGGCACCATCAAAGCGACCCTGCTGATTGAAACGTTGCCCGCTGTTTTCCAGATGGACGAAATTCTGCACGCGTTGCGTGACCATATTGTGGGCCTGAACTGTGGCCGCTGGGATTACATTTTCAGCTATATCAAAACTCTGAAGAACCACCCGGATCGCGTGCTGCCGGACCGTCAGGTAGTGACGATGGATAAGCCATTCCTCAGCGCCTACTCGCGTCTGTTGATTAAAACCTGTCACAAACGCGGCGCGTTTGCGATGGGCGGCATGGCTGCGTTCATTCCCAGTAAAGATGCCGAGCGTAACAACCAGGTTCTGACCAAGGTAAAAGCGGATAAAGCGCTGGAAGCGAATAACGGTCATGACGGTACATGGATTGCCCATCCGGGCCTGGCAGATACCGCAATGACGGTATTCAACGACGTGCTCGGAGAAAACAAAAATCAGCTGTTTGTGACGCGTGAAGAAGATGCGCCAATTACCGCTGAACAGCTGCTGGCGCCTTGTGAAGGTGAGCGTACCGAAGAGGGTATGCGCGCCAACATCCGTGTCGCGGTGCAGTACATCGAGGCGTGGATCTCCGGTAACGGCTGCGTACCGATTTACGGTCTGATGGAAGATGCGGCCACCGCCGAAATCTCCCGCACCTCCATCTGGCAGTGGATCCACCACCAGAAGACGCTCAGCAACGGCAAGCCGGTGACCAAACCGCTGTTCCGCCAGATGCTGGCCGAAGAGATGTTGGTGATTCAGGACGAACTGGGCGAGCACCGCTACAGCAGTGGGCGTTTTGACGATGCCGCGCGCCTGATGGAGCAAATCACGACCTCTGATGAACTGATCGATTTCTTGACCCTGCCAGGTTACCGCCTGCTGGCTTAACTCACCACATAACAATATGGAGCATCTGCACATGAAAACCCGTACTCAACAAATCGAAGAATTACAGAAAGAGTGGACTCAACCGCGCTGGGAAGGCATCACCCGTCCGTATAGCGCGGAGGATGTGGTGAAATTACGTGGCTCGGTCAACCCGGAATGCACGCTGGCGCAGCTTGGCGCGGCGAAAATGTGGCGTCTGCTGCACGGTGAGTCGAAGAAAGGGTATATCAACAGCCTCGGCGCGCTGACCGGCGGCCAGGCGCTGCAACAGGCGAAAGCCGGTATTGAAGCGGTCTACCTTTCAGGCTGGCAGGTAGCGGCAGATGCTAACCTGGCCTCCAGCATGTATCCGGATCAATCGCTGTATCCGGCGAACTCCGTCCCGGCAGTGGTGGATCGGATCAACAACACTTTCCGTCGTGCGGATCAGATCCAATGGTCAAGTGGTATTGAGCCGAACGATCCGCGCTACGTGGATTACTTCCTGCCGATCGTTGCTGATGCGGAAGCGGGCTTTGGCGGGGTTCTGAACGCGTTTGAACTGATGAAATCGATGATTGAGGCTGGTGCAGCAGCCGTTCACTTCGAAGATCAGCTCGCATCAGTGAAAAAATGCGGTCACATGGGCGGTAAGGTGCTGGTGCCGACTCAGGAAGCTATTCAGAAACTGGTGGCTGCCCGTCTGGCAGCCGACGTGATGGGCGTGCCGACGCTGGTGATTGCGCGTACCGATGCTGACGCAGCTGATTTGATTACCTCTGACTGCGATGCCTATGACAGCGAGTTCATTACTGGCGAACGTACCTGCGAAGGCTTCTTCCGTACACATGCTGGTATTGAGCAGGCGATCAGCCGCGGTCTGGCCTACGCGCCGTATGCGGATCTGGTGTGGTGTGAAACTTCCACACCAGACCTCGAACTGGCGAAGCGCTTTGCCGATGCCATTCATGCGAAATTCCCAGGTAAACTGCTGGCCTACAACTGTTCGCCGTCGTTTAACTGGCAGAAAAATCTGGATGATAAAACCATTGCCAGCTTCCAGCAGCAGTTGTCGGACATGGGCTATAAATACCAGTTCATTACCCTGGCGGGTATTCACAGCATGTGGTTCAACATGTTCGACCTCGCGCACTCCTATGCGCAGGGTGAAGGCATGCGCCACTATGTTGAGAAGGTTCAGCAGCCAGAATTTGCGGCGGCAAAAGACGGTTATACCTTTGTGTCCCACCAGCAGGAAGTGGGTACCGGGTACTTCGATAAAGTTACCACCATCATTCAGGGCGGCGCCTCTTCCGTTACCGCGTTAACGGGTTCCACCGAAGAATCGCAGTTCTGATCAATGCCCGGTGGCGCTGCGCTTGCCGGGCCTACGAAGGGATGTAGGCCGGAAAAGCGCATGCGCCATCCGGCATGACGTTGTGCCGGATGGGAGAAATCGATGACGCGTGGCCTGGAATTACTGATTGCTCAGACTATCTTGCAAGGTTTCGACGCCCAGTACGGGCGTTTTCTGGAAGTCACCTCCGGCGCGCAGCAGCGTTTTGAACATGCCGACTGGCATGCGGTTCAGCAGGCGATGAAAAGCCGTATTCACCTTTACGATCACCATGTGGGTCTGGTGGTGGAACAGCTGCGCTGCATTACTGACGGCAAAAGTACCGACGCGGATTTTTTGCTCCGCGTGAAAGATCATTACACCCGGCTCTTGCCGGATTATCCGCGCTTCGAGATTGCGGAGAGCTTCTTTAACTCCGTTTACTGCCGGTTATTTGACCACCGCTCGCTGACTCCCGAGCGGCTGTTTATTTTTAGCTCTCAGCCAGAGCGCCGTTTTCGCACGATCCCACGCCCGCTGGCGAAAGACTTTTTTCCTGATACCGGCTGGGAGTGGCTGCTCACCCGCGTCCTCAGCGATCTGCCTCTGCGTCTACCGTGGCAGAATAAACATCGTGATATCCACTACATCATCGAACACCTGACCGAAACGCTGGGTGCGGATGTGTTGCCGCGCTGTCATTTACAGGTGGCGAACGAACTGTTTTATCGCAATAAGGCCGCCTGGCTGGTCGGTAAGCTGATTACCCCTTCCGGGACGCTGCCGTTTTTATTGCCAATCCATCGGACTGACGAAGGCGAACTGTTTGTCGACACCTGTCTGACCACGACGGCGGAAGCGAGCATTGTGTTTGGCTTTGCCCGTTCCTATTTTATGGTTTATGCCCCGCTGCCCGCGGCGTTAGTGGAGTGGCTGCGCGAGATCCTGCCCGGTAAAACCACCGCTGAATTGTATATGGCGATTGGCTGTCAGAAACATGCGAAGACTGAAAGCTACCGCGAGTATCTGCTCTATCTCGCTGATTGCGATGAGCAATTTATCGAAGCGCCGGGGATCCGCGGCATGGTGATGCTGGTGTTTACCCTACCGGGCTTCGACCGGGTGTTTAAAATCATCAAAGACAAATTTGCGCCGCAAAAGGAGATGTCCGCCGCGCACGTCCGCGCCTGCTACCAGCTGGTGAAAGAGCACGACCGCGTCGGGCGTATGGCCGATACCCAGGAGTTTGAAAACTTTGTACTGGATAAACGGCAAATCGACCCGGCGCTGATGGCACTGCTACTACAGGAAGCGCCGGAAAAAATTACCGATCTCGGAGATCAGATTGTTATTCGCCATCTGTATATCGAACGCCGCATGGTGCCGCTGAATATCTGGCTGGAGCAGGTCGAAGGCCAGCAGCTGCGCGACGCGATAGAAGAGTACGGCAACGCCATTCGTCAGCTGGCCGCCGCCAATATTTTCCCGGGAGATATGCTGTTTAAGAACTTTGGTGTTACCCGCCACGGGCGCGTGGTGTTCTACGACTACGATGAAATTTGCTATATGACGGAGGTGAATTTCCGTCATATCCCACCGCCGCGCTACCCGGAGGATGAGATGAGCGCTGAACCGTGGTACAGCGTGTCGCCGGGGGATGTCTTCCCGGAAGAGTTTCGTCACTGGCTATGTGCCGACCCGCGCATCGGGCCGCTGTTTGAGGAGATGCACGCCGACCTGTTCAGCGCCGACTACTGGCGAGGGCTGCAAACGCGGATCCGTGAAGGGCACGTGGAAGATGTTTACGCTTACCGTCGTCGGCAGCGGTTTAGCGTACGTTATGAAACCGACCGTAGGCCGGATAAGGCCTTTGCGCCGCCATCCGGCAATGTACGCAGTGCCTGATGGCACTGCGCTTATCAGGCCTAAAAATCGGCCCCAACCCTTGCTTATCTAAACCCGCCGTACGCCAGCGTGACTTCTTTCGCTGCTTTGATTGCCATTGCGCCAAACTCGGTCACGCGGTCATCGGTAATGCGTGAGATTGGCCCGGAAATGGAGATGGCGGCGAACGGCTCACGGTGTTCATCATAAATGCACGATGCCACGCAGCGCAGGCCCAGCGCGTGTTCTTCATCATCAAAGGAATAGCCGCGCTTACGCGTCTGCGCTAAATCCTCTTTCAGATGGACCGGCGACACCAGCGTGGCATGGGTATACGCGTGCAGCCCTTTGCGGTGCAGCAGACCGGTAACCTGTTCTTCACTCAATTGAGATAAAAATGCCTTGCCCGCGCCGGAGGCGTGCATCGGCAGCTTGCCGCCGATAGGCGCAGACATGCGCATCAACTGGGTGCACTGCACCTGGTCGATAATAATGGCCTGATGGTCGCTTTGATCCAGCACGGCCAGGTTTACCGTCTCACCCGAATCTTCCATTAGTTTGCGCAGAATGGGGTGCACAATCGCCAGTAGATTGCGGCTTTGCAAAAAGCTGCTGCCGACGATAAATGCATGTGCGCCCACGGCCCAGTGGCCTAATTCGCCCACCTGACGGACAAAACCCTGCTGCTGCATGGTGGTCAGCAGACGATGAGTCGTGGAGTTGGGCAGACCGGCCTGCTGCGCCAGCTCGGTTAGCGCCACGCTGCCGTTGGATTCCGCAATCCACTCCAGTAGCTTCAGACCCCGGGTCAAAGACTGAACCTGCCCGGTTGCAGGCGTAGTGGCAGCGGCGGGTTTTCTACCGCGTTTAGCGGGGACAGGGGCAACCATGGCGGACTCCTTTTCTGTATCGTGGAAATCATTTTCGTTTTATTCGATTATAATGCAAGAATTCCTGTACTGATCGGATGAGTGAAGCTGAACATGTCTCATGTTGGCCGTTGTTCTCTTTTCCGCCTCTCAGGTTTGTGCCAGTATGACCTGTTGAGTTTTTTTCGGTCTGGTTGAGCGTTGTCGGGAGCGAGTGTGAGCAGCAAAGTAGAACAATTACGTCAGCAATTAAATGAACGTATTCTGGTGCTGGACGGCGGGATGGGCACCATGATCCAGGGATATCGTCTGAGCGAAGAGGATTTCCGCGGCGAGCGCTTCGCCGACTGGCCCTGCGACCTGAAGGGTAACAACGACCTGCTGGTGCTTAGCAAGCCGGAGGTGATTGCCGCGATCCATAACGCCTATTTTGAGGCGGGTGCAGATATCATCGAAACCAACACCTTTAACTCCACGACTATCGCCATGGCGGATTACCAGATGGAATCCCTGTCGGCGGAAATCAACTTTGCGGCAGCTAAACTGGCGCGCGCTTGCGCAGATGAGTGGACGGCGCGTACGCCGGAAAAACCGCGCTATGTCGCGGGCGTGCTTGGTCCAACCAACCGTACGGCCTCTATCTCACCCGACGTCAACGACCCGGCATACCGCAACATTACCTTTGACCAGCTGGTGGCTGCCTATCGCGAATCCACCAAAGCGCTGGTGGAAGGCGGCAGTGACCTGATCCTGATTGAAACCGTTTTCGATACCCTCAACGCTAAAGCCGCTATTTTCGCGGTAAAAACCGAGTTCGAAGCGCTGGGCGTCGAGCTGCCGATAATGCTTTCCGGCACCATTACCGACGCCTCCGGGCGTACGCTTTCCGGGCAGACCACCGAAGCGTTCTATAACTCATTGCGCCATGCCGATGCGCTGACCTTCGGTCTGAACTGCGCCTTAGGCCCGGACGAGCTGCGCCAGTACGTGCAGGAGCTGTCACGGATTGCCGAATGCTACGTTACCGCGCATCCGAACGCCGGGCTGCCGAACGCCTTCGGCGAGTACGACCTCGACGCCGACACCATGGCGACACAGATTCGCGAATGGGCCGAGGCCGGTTTCCTCAATGTGGTTGGCGGTTGTTGCGGCACCACGCCGGAACATATCGCCGCGATGAGCCGGGCGGTAGAAGGTTTACCGCCGCGCAAGTTGCCAGAAATCCCGGTGGCCTGCCGGCTGTCCGGCCTTGAACCGCTGAATATTGGCGACGACAGCCTGTTTGTGAACGTCGGCGAACGTACCAACGTCACCGGCTCAGCGAAATTTAAGCGCCTGATTAAAGAAGAGAAGTACAGCGAAGCGCTGGACGTCGCCCGCCAGCAGGTGGAAAGCGGCGCGCAGATTATCGACATCAACATGGATGAGGGGATGCTCGACGCCGAAGCGGCGATGGTGCGCTTCCTAAATCTGATTGCTGGCGAGCCGGACATTGCCCGCGTGCCGATTATGATCGACTCCTCCAAATGGGAAGTCATCGAAAAAGGGCTGAAGTGCATTCAGGGTAAAGGCATCGTTAACTCCATCTCGATGAAAGAGGGGGTGGAGACCTTTATCCATCACGCGAAGCTGCTGCGTCGCTACGGTGCTGCGGTGGTGGTGATGGCTTTTGACGAGCAGGGCCAGGCCGATACCCGCGCGCGTAAAATCGAGATTTGCCGCCGGGCGTACAAAATTCTCACCGAAGAGGTGGGTTTTCCGCCGGAAGACATCATCTTCGACCCGAATATTTTCGCCGTCGCCACCGGTATTGAAGAGCACAACAACTACGCGCAGGACTTTATCGGCGCCTGTGAGGACATCAAACGCGAGCTGCCGCACGCGCTGATTTCCGGCGGCGTCTCTAACGTTTCCTTCTCGTTCCGCGGCAACGACCCGGTACGTGAAGCTATCCACGCGGTATTCCTCTACTATGCGATTCGCAACGGGATGGACATGGGCATCGTCAACGCCGGACAGCTGGCGATTTATGACGATCTCCCGACCGAACTGCGCGACGCGGTTGAAGATGTGATCCTCAACCGACGTGAAGATGGTACCGAGCGTCTGCTGGAGCTGGCGGAGAAATATCGCGGCAGTAAAACCGACGACACCGCGAATGCCCAGATGGCGGAGTGGCGTAGTTGGGACGTGAAAAAGCGCCTTGAATACTCGCTGGTGAAAGGCATTACCGAATTTATCGAGCTCGACACAGAAGAAGCGCGCCAGCAGGCCGAACGCCCGATTGAGGTGATCGAAGGGCCGCTGATGGACGGCATGAACGTGGTCGGCGACCTGTTTGGCGAGGGCAAAATGTTCCTGCCGCAGGTGGTGAAATCCGCGCGCGTGATGAAGCAGGCGGTGGCTTACCTCGAACCGTATATCGAAGCCAGTAAAGAGAAAGGCTCCAGCAACGGCAAGATGGTCATCGCCACCGTGAAGGGTGATGTGCACGACATTGGCAAGAACATCGTTGGCGTGGTGCTGCAATGTAACAACTACGAAATCGTCGATCTTGGCGTGATGGTGCCCGCGGAGAAAATCCTCAGAACGGCGCGTGAAGTGAATGCCGATCTGATTGGTCTTTCCGGGCTTATCACCCCGTCGCTGGACGAAATGGTCAACGTGGCGAAAGAGATGGAGCGTCAGGGTTTCACCATCCCACTGCTGATTGGCGGGGCGACCACCTCAAAAGCGCACACCGCGGTGAAAATTGAGCAGAACTACAGCGGCCCGACGGTTTATGTGCAGAACGCCTCGCGGACCGTCGGCGTAGTCGCCGCGCTGCTCTCCGACACTCAGCGCGACGATTTTGTTGCCCGTACCCGTAAAGAGTATGAAACCGTGCGCATCCAGCATGCGCGTAAGAAACCTCGCACGCCGCCGGTAACGTTACAGGCCGCACGTGATAACGATCTTGCCTTCGACTGGGAAAGCTACACGCCGCCGGTCGCGCATCGTTTAGGCGTGCAGGAAGTCGAGGCCAGCATCGAAACGCTGCGCAATTACATCGACTGGACGCCGTTCTTTATGACCTGGTCGCTGGCCGGGAAGTATCCGCGCATCCTCGAAGATGAAGTGGTGGGTGAAGAGGCGAAGCGCCTGTTCAAAGACGCCAACGACATGCTGGATAAACTCAGCGCTGAGAAAACCCTGAACCCGCGGGGTGTGGTGGGGTTGTTCCCGGCTAACCGCGTGGGTGACGATATCGAGATTTACCGTGACGAGACGCGTACGCACGTTATCAGCGTGAGTCATCACCTGCGCCAGCAGACGGAAAAAGTCGGCTTCGCCAACTACTGCCTGTCTGACTTTGTCGCGCCGAAACTGAGCGGCAAAGCGGATTACATCGGTGCTTTCGCGGTGACCGGCGGTCTGGAGGAGGATGCGCTGGCAGACGCCTTCGAAGCGCAGCATGACGACTACAACAAGATCATGGTGAAAGCCATCGCTGACCGTCTGGCGGAAGCGTTCGCGGAATATCTGCATGAGCGCGTGCGTAAAGTCTACTGGGGCTATGCGGCGAATGAGAACCTCAGTAACGAAGAGCTGATCCGCGAAAACTACCAGGGCATTCGTCCGGCGCCGGGCTACCCGGCGTGCCCGGAACATACCGAAAAGGCCACCATCTGGGAGCTGCTGGATGTCGAAGCACATACCGGGATGAAGCTTACTGAATCCTTCGCCATGTGGCCTGGGGCCTCAGTTTCCGGCTGGTATTTCAGTCATCCTGACAGTAAGTATTACGCCGTGGCGCAAATTCAGCGCGATCAGGTTGAAGATTATGCCTTCCGTAAAGGCATGAGCGTGGCAGAAGTTGAACGTTGGTTAGCGCCAAACCTCGGCTACGACGCTGACTGATTCACAAAACTGTCATCTTTCTTTACAACAAACAGGGCACTCAATGAGTGCCCTGTCTCTTTCTTACGTTTAAACCCTTATACTGAAAGAACGTTCATCGGCACTGCTTGCCGGATGGCTCATTTTTGTAGGCCTGATAAGCGTAGCGCCCTCAGGCGGTATGTCATTGCGATGAACCTCAGGAACATATAACGATAAGGAGAACCTGATTCCGTGCTAACTCTGTTACACCTGCTTTCTGCTGTCTCTATGCTGGTTTGGGGCACACATATTGTGCGTACCGGCGTGATGCGCGTCTTTGGCGCCCGCTTGCGTACCGTACTCAGCCGTAGCGTTGAAAAGAAGCCGCTCGCCTTTTGTGCGGGTATCGGCGTGACGGCGCTGGTACAAAGCAGCAACGCCACCACTATGCTGGTGACCTCGTTTGTCGCCCAGGATCTCGTGGCGCTTACCCCGGCACTGGTCATTGTGCTGGGCGCCGACGTGGGGACCGCGCTGATGGCGCGTATCCTGACTTTCGATCTCTCATGGCTATCGCCACTGCTGATTTTCATCGGCGTGATCTTTTTTCTCGGGCGTAAGCAGTCCCGCGTGGGGCAACTGGGCCGGGTTGGCATCGGGCTGGGGTTGATTTTACTGGCGCTGGAGCTGATTGTGCAGGCGGTCACGCCGATAACCCAGGCTAACGGCGTACAGGTTATTTTCGCCTCGCTGACCGGCGATATTATGCTGGATGCGCTGATTGGCGCCATGTTCGCGGTTATCAGTTACTCCAGCCTGGCGGCGGTTTTGCTGACGGCAACCCTGACCGCTGCCAGCATTATCTCGTTTCCGGTGGCGTTGTGCCTGGTGATTGGCGCCAACCTTGGTTCCGGCCTGCTGGCGATGCTCAACAATAGCGCGGCTAACGCTGCTGCCCGTCGCGTGGCGCTAGGCAGCTTGTTGTTTAAGCTGGTGGGAAGTCTGATTATCCTGCCGTTTGTTCATCCGTTGGCGAATCTGATGGATGAGCTGCCGCTGCCGAAATCTGAGCTGGTCATTTATTTCCATGTTTTCTACAACCTGGTACGTTGCATAGCGATGGTGCCGTTCGCCGAACCGATGGCGCGTTTTTGCAAACGTATTATCCGTGATGAGCCGGAACTGGACGCCCACCTGAAGCCTAAGCATCTGGACATCAGCGCACTGGATACCCCAACCCTGGCCCTGGCCAATGCCGCCCGTGAAGCCCTGCGTATTGGCGATGCGATGGAGCAGATGATGGACGGGCTAAAGAAGGTGATGCATGGCGAACCGCGTGAAGAGAAAGAGTTGCGCAGGATGGCAGACGATATCAACGTGCTGTACACGGCGATTAAGCTCTATCTGGCGCGGATGCCAAAGGATGAACTGGCAGAAGAAGAGTCGCGCCGTTGGGCTGAGATTATCGAAATGTCGCTCAACCTTGAACAGGCTTCGGATATTGTCGAGCGTATGGGCAGCGAGATTGCCGACAAGTCGCTGGCAGCGCGTCGGGCATTCTCTGTCGAAGGGCTGAAAGAACTTGATGCACTGTACGATCAACTGCTCAGTAATCTGCAACTGGCGATGTCGGTATTCTTCTCTGGCGACGTGACCAGCGCCCGTCGTCTGCGCCGCAGCAAGCACCGTTTCCGCATCCTTAACCGTCGTTATTCGCATGCGCACGTGGATCGTCTGCATCAACAGAACGTGCAGAGCATTGAGACCAGTTCCCTGCACCTGGCGCTACTGGGCGATATGCAGCGTCTGAACTCACTGTTTTGCTCTGTGGCTTACAGCGTGCTGGAACAGCCGGATGAAGACGACGAGCGCGAGTACTAACGAGGACAGGTGACATGTTGCCCGGTGGTGCTGATGCTTACCGGGCCTACGGATAACCGTCAATGCTGTCATCTACCTTGATGCCGGATAAGGCGAAGCCTCCATCCGGCATCAGACAACAAACCAACTAAAAGCAGTGACCCGCCTCAACGGCAACCGCTTCTTCGCCCGCTTTAAAGATATACGTGGTGTTCGGGCCGCCAAGCACGGATTGACCGTTGCTCACTTTGATCCAGTTCCCTTCCGGCAGACCAATCACCGTCAGTTCCGGCGCCACAACCAACAGCTCGCGAATACGCTGTTCACGCGTTTCGCCTTTATGGCCTTCCGGCAGAGCGTTGGTGAAGTGCGGGTTAATCTGCAGCGGGAAAAGACCCAGCGCATCAAAGCCTTTTGGATCGACAATCGGCATGTCGTTGGTGGTGCGGATGGTCTGGCAGGCAAGGTTGGAACCCGCGCTCCAGCCAATGTACAGCGCACCGCGTTTGACGACATCGACAATCGGCGCCAGTAGTCCGCGCTCGCGGCTCTCTTTCAGCAACTGGAAGGTGTTACCCCCGCCGACAATCACCAGTTCGGCGTTTTCAATGGCTGCAATCGGATCGGCAACGGTATGAATGCCAGTAACGTTAACGCCCATTGGCGCAAAGATGGCTGCCGTTTTCGCCGTGTACTCATCCCAGGTTTGCGTCACGCCGGCAAATGGAATAAACACCGCAGTGCGGCGACCGTTCAGTTGCTCTGCGATCAGCGGCAGCGCATGTTCCATCCAGCCTTTGCCCGGCAGCGTCGAGTTACTCAATAAAAGCAGTTCCATCATTTCTCCATGTAATCAGAAAATTACAAACCGCGGTAATGCTACCACTATCGATCTAACGCCTTCCTGATATGGCTCACGATGTTGGAAGGGGGAGATAGAAGCTGAGACTATTTTTTAAGTGTCAATTATTTTTCTCCTCCAGAGAGCGCAGATGATTTCAAAATTAATATATATGATTTACCATATGTGTACTCTAAAAGGAACGGAGAGGAAAATGCTACAACCTGTTCAGCTTTTCAAAATCCTGTCGGATGAAACACGGCTCGCCATTGTCATGCTTTTGCGGGAGTCCGGAGAACTGTGCGTGTGCGATATCTGTGCAGCTACCGCCGAATCACAGCCCAAAATATCACGCCATATGGCTATCCTTCGCGAGTCTGGGCTAGTTCTGGATCGTCGGGAAGGCAAATGGATTCACTATCGTCTGTCACCTCATATTCCTGCGTGGGCCGCTGAGACAATCACGACGTCCTGGCAGTGCCTTCGGGAAGATGTGCGGGAATGGTTGGCAAAGTCGGCCTGCACCTCTTGCTGAGGAAGGAAATCATATTCACATAATCATATATAATGGGGTTTGAAATGTTTTTGGCAGGGAGTATATTTTTACTGACGCTGGTACTGGTGATCTGGCAACCCAGAGGCCTGAGTATTGGCTGGAGCGCGAGTATCGGAGCTGCGTTGGCGCTGGGAACCGGAGTCATTCATATCGCTGATATTCCCGTTGTCTGGAATATCGTCTGGAACGCGACAGCGGCATTTATTGCGGTCATCATCATCAGCCTGCTGCTCGATGAGTCCGGTTTCTTTGAATGGGCCGCACTGCACGTCTCCCGCTGGGGTAACGGACGTGGCCGCCTTTTGTTTACGTGGATAGTCTTGCTTGGGGCCGCTGTTGCTGCGTTGTTTGCCAATGACGGCGCCGCACTGATCCTGACGCCGATTGTAATTGCGATGCTGCTCGCACTGGGATTCAGCCAGGGCACGACATTGGCCTTTGTCATGGCTGCAGGGTTTATTGCAGATACGGCCAGCCTGCCGCTCATTGTTTCTAACCTGGTGAATATCGTCTCGGCGGACTTTTTCGGTCTGGGCTTTACGCAGTATGCCTCCGTTATGATCCCCGTAGATGTGGCAGCGATTGCGGCCACGCTGGTCATGCTTCATCTCTTCTTCCGCAGGGACATTCCGGCGACGTATGACGTTTCTCTGCTGAAGACGCCCGCCAGTGTGATAAAGGATCCGGCAACGTTCAGGGCGGGCTGGATTGTCCTGTTATTGCTGCTTGTCGGTTTCTTTGTGCTGGAGCCTCTGGGGATCCCGGTCAGTGCGATAGCGGCTACTGGCGCAGCAGTACTGTTTATAGTGGCGAAAAGAGGTCATGCCATCAACACCGGAAAAGTCCTGCGCGGTGCGCCATGGCAGATCGTTATTTTTTCGCTGGGCATGTACCTGGTAGTCTATGGCCTGCGCAATGCAGGGCTCACGGAGTATCTGTCTGACGTGCTGAACCTGCTGGCAGAAAAGGGGCTATGGGCAGCAACGTTCGGCACCGGTTTCCTGACCGCGTTCCTGTCATCGGTGATGAATAATATGCCGACGGTACTGATTGGCGCGCTGTCGATTGACGGGAGTACGGCGACTGGCATCGTCAAAGAGGCAATGATTTATGCCAATGTGATTGGCTGCGATTTAGGTCCGAAAATCACTCCCATTGGCAGTCTGGCAACCCTGCTTTGGCTGCATGTGCTTGCCCAGAAAAATATAACGATTACCTGGGGATATTACTTCCGCACCGGCATTATCATGACTCTGCCCGTGCTGTTTGTCACTTTGGCCGCGCTGGCGTTGCGGCTCTCCCTCACTTTGTAATGAGATACAGATATGAGCAACATTACCATCTATCACAACCCTGCCTGCGGCACTTCTCGTAACACGCTGGAGATGATCCGTAACAGCGGCAACGAACCGACGATAATTTATTATCTCGATACGCCACCGACCCGTGATGAGCTGATTAAACTTATTTCAGAAATGGGAATTACGGTGCGTGCATTACTGCGTAAGAATGTTGAGCCTTACGAACACCTGGGTCTTGATGAAGAGAAATTTAGTGATGAGCAGTTGATTGATTTCATGCTTCAACATCCGATCCTGATTAATCGGCCGGTAGTCGTTACGCCGCTCGGCACTCGTCTTTGTCGCCCTTCAGAAATAGTGTTGGATATTCTGCCGGAAGGTCAGAAAGGAACGTTTACCAAAGAGGATGGCGAGAAGGTCATTGACGAAACGGGGAAGCGGGTTAAGTAATCGGCCCACTTCAAAATATTGGAGGCCTGTTAACGTTATGCGGGCGTCCGATTCACCCAGTACGTCCGCTCTGTGCCATAAGCGGAAGTTAACTACGGATAAAATTCAGCGCCTCACACCCAGAGCCGCTGCATAACGGCAATAAGCTACACTTGTTCATTATTTCCAAAACAGGAAAGCCTTCCGCTGCTTCAACGGTATGTGTTTGACATCGCGTAGTTGGGGCATTTTAATCAACAACGAGCATGGCCCGCTAACAATGAAATTGATACTTGTTCGACACGCAGAAACAGAGTGGAATTTGGAAGGAATTATTCAGGGGCACAGCGATAGCTCCTTGACCTGTCGGGGTTTGCGTGAAACATCCGTCCTACTAGCAGCGTTTAGTGCAAGTGAGTATCAAATAGAGCGTGTTTACGCTTCTCCGCTTGGACGAGCCTGGCAAATGGGGCAAAGCCTGGCTGAACACTTTCGCTGTTCACTGACGGCTGAACCGGCCCTTAAAGAGCAGGCCTTTGGTCAGTTTGAAGGTATGCCGTTAGAACTACTCAGACAAAAACATCCGAACGATGCAAATGCGTTATTCAGGCTTGATGCAGAGTATTGTCCACCTGGGGGGGAGTCACTGGCGCATGCTTCTCAGCGAGTTATGCGTTTTTTACAAAACCTGGAAGATACCTCATCACATCAACAAACAATATGTATTGTGTCTCACGGGCATGTCAGTCAGGGCACTCTGGCAATTCTTAAAGAAGGGACTGTCAATAGTTTCCCTCGCTATGCTCACCCCAATGCAAGTTATTCTGTTATCGACCTGATTAATGGAAAATGTATCGGCCTAAAGTGGGGGATTGCTACACATTTACGTCACCTGAATTAGTGGCTACCTTTCAATCATTGAAAACCCATCCTGCCAGAGTCATCATTATTTAAGCACAATGTCAGCTCCCCGCTCTAAACAGATCTTCAGAAAACGATACAGAATTCCGGCCACCAGACTTCAATCCCTTTCTGCTTCAGCTCTTTTCTAACCATGCGTTTAATCCAGGCTGCCAACGATCCATCGTCATCCTGCTTGGTGATGACACATATGATGACAGACCAGTGAAGAATATGGGTAACTGTGTGGGAGACCTGACCGCAAACAGGGCAGAACTTCGAGATGCGATTGATTTCCTGCTTAATGGCTATTAGAGCGCCCATCCTAGGCGCTCAGTTCCTGCTTCTTTACCCCGCCCGCGCAAATTCTGCTGCTTCGGCGATTAGCGCGTCATCCGGGCGTACGCCGGTATACATGGCGAACTGCTCTACGGCCTGTAAGGTAATCACCTCTGCACCGCTGATGGTCTTTTTACCTAATTGTTGTGCCAGTTTGATTACCGGTGTTTCCGGCGGCAGGGCGACCACGTCAAACACCACGCTGGCGGCAGCGACCATCGCTTCGCTGTAGGCCAGTTCATCGCTCTCTTTACCGCCAGCCATACCGACGGGCGTTACGTTGACCAGAATATCGCAGGCAATCCCTTCCGGCTGAGGCTGCCACTGGAAACCGTACTGTTTTGCCAGCGCCGGGCCGCTCTCACGATTGCGGGCGGCGACGATCACATCGTGAAAACCGGCATCGCGAAACGCGGCGATAACCGCTTTACCCATTCCACCGCTGCCGCGAATCATGACGCGTGCGCTGCTATTGAGCTGGTGGCTGGCAATCAGGCTTTTTACCGCAATGTAGTCGGTGTTAAATCCTGCCAGCGTACCGTTGTCATTGACGATGGTGTTGACGGAATCAATGACTTTTGCGGAAGGATCGATGACATCCAGAAACGGCATGCAGCTCTCTTTAAACGGCATAGAGACCGCACAGCCGCGAATTTCGAGTGCGCGAACGCCTTTCACTGCGGCCTCAATATCCTGCGTAGTAAAGGCTTTATAGATAAAATTTAACCCTAATTTTTCATACAGATAGTTGTGAAAGCGCGTGCCAAAGTTACCGGGCCGACCGGCAAGCGACATGCACAACTGGGTGTCGCGGTTAATCATGTTAAATCTCCTCGGCGTGAGACAATATGTACTGTTCGGCTTCCTGCGACCAAATCCCCTGATGACGCTCCAGGATATCGCGCAAGGCTGGATCATCAATCTGAGTGAGCGCGGTTAATGGTAAGGCTTTGCCGGTGTAAACCAGTTTTTTACCGCCACCGACTTGCGGCAATTCCAGCGTTGTTTCACCAGCCGCATTCAGCCCCAGAATGTGCGTCACCACTTTTGCTGCCTGAACTTTCTTCTCTTCGATCAGTTTTACCGCTGTGCGCATATCGTCGGTATTGCCGCCAGATGTCCCAACATAATGGGTGAAGGCGTAGTGCACGTCGTAGAAGTTAATCGGCGCGCTAAACTGCTTATCCTGCGGACCGGCAAAGAAGTTCATGCAGCCATCGGCAGCCAGCAGGGAAGAGGCCAGCGTGACCAGTCCTTCGTTGGGCACAAACACAAAGATGTCATCAAATCCATGCCCGCCGCTCAACGCCATCAAGGTGTCATAAGCCGCATCCTGGGCGTGGAGATAGTGGATTAACGTTTGTGGTTCTGATGGATAGTGCTTGCGGGCGTAGCTCAACTTGTCGTTATTGGTGTCGGTTACCACCAGCAGCGCAGGGTTAACCGGGCCATGCAGTGCATAGTCGATCGCCAGTAGTCCCATTGGCCCGGTACCGCCGAGGATTAACGTGCGCCCCTGCGGACGAATGCCCATCTTATGGTTATAAGTGCCTTCCTGCAGGTGATAGTTGGCGTTGAATGCGCCAATCACGCAGGATAGCGGCTCAACCAGCGAGCCTTCAAAATAGGTTTCGCCTTCGTAGGCCAACAAGCAGTCCTGCTCCATGACTTCATCAGGAATGATGACGTGCGTGGCTTCACCGCCTACCCACGGGAAGGAGTAGCCGGGACAGTCCGGGCGATCCGGCAGTTGCAGGTTAGCCTGAATGACATAGCGTTGGCCGGGCTGAAACTTATGCTGCCATTTTTTCCCCACGGCAATAATATCGCCGCAGAACTCGTGGCCAATGATGATCGGGTTAGTGGCCACATCATCCGGCACTTTTTTGTGGTTCTCGCCCTGGTTAGCCTCTTTCCAGGAAGAAAGGCACAGGCTGTCGGTCACGACCGAGGCCAGAATTTCATCGTCCTGCATTTCGGGAAGGTCGAAGGTTTCCAGGCGCAGATCGCGTTTACCATAAAGGCGTAAAGCTGTTGTTGTTTGCATTGTTACCACCTCTTCCTCTTTCGAGGACAATTTGTTGAAGTAGCCCCAGCATCGCCGGGGCGGAAAAATCAGGACAAGAAGCCCAACGCGTTGCCGATAATCCCCAGCGCAAACAGGGCGAATATCAGCCATACCGGATTAATTTTCTTGTTGAGCAGCCGTACCATCAGCAGCGTCAGACCCAGCGCCAGCAGGCCAGGACAGAGTTGGTCGAGGATGTTCTGCACGGTCATGGTGACGGTGGCGCCGTCTGCGCCAGGCGTTTGCGATACCACCAGCGGCACGTTGATGCTGGTCCATTTGGTGACCAGTACCCCCATCACAAACAGGCCAAGAATTGATGCGCCTTCGGTCAGTTTTTGCAGCAGGTTGCCGCCCATGTCGCTGACGATATTGACCCCTTTACGAAAGCCAAGCTGTAAGCCGTACCACTTCATGGCAAGACGTACTGCATTGAAAAGAAAGAAGAACAATAGTGGCCCGAGAATGTTTCCGGAGAGCGCCAGCGAGGCGCCGAGCGCGGCGGTAATCGGGCGCAGCGTTCCCCATACCAGCGGGTCGCCAACACCGGCCAGCGGACCCATCAGCCCAACTTTGATGCCGTTGATGGCCCCGTCGTCAATTTCCGCACCGTTGGCGCGGGCTTCTTCCATCGCGGCGGTCACGCCAATCACCGGGCCGCAAACGGCAGGTGTGGTATTGAAGAACACCAGGTGGCGCTTGAGGGCCGCAACCTGGTCCTCTTTCAGTGGATACAGGCGCTTAATAGCCGGGATCATGTCGTAGCAAAAGCCCAGCCCATGAATGCGTTCAAAGTTGAATGACGCTTGCTGGAGGTTGGAGCGAACAAACATGCTAAACAGGTCGGATTTGGTCAGTTTTTTCTGTTCCATGGTGGGCTCCATTAGTCATCAAGCTGATCGAGAGCTTGAGAAGAGGCGGGTTGCGCCTGCGGTTCGGCTTTACGCCACTGTGGGTTCAACTGGATGTAGACCAGCGCGATAATCACGCCAACCCCACCGAAAGCCAGCAGGCTCAAATCGAGATACCCTCCGGCAATAAATCCGAGGAAGAAGAAGGGCATCAGGTACTTCACGCCCATCATGCGCAGCACCATGGCGTAACCGACCACCACGATAAAGCCACCGGCAATCTGCAATCCGCGGGTGACGAATTCTGGAATGGCGTTGAGCATATTGCTGACCATATCGGCGCTGACAAACAGCGAGACGATTAATGCAGGGATGGCAACGCGCAGCGCCTGTACGCCGAGAGCGGAAACGTGCAGCATGTCGATGGTGCGAAAGCGGGCCTCTTCGGCTGCTTTATCCGCCGCGTGCTGGAACACCACGGTGATGGTACGGGCAAAGACGGTTAGTACCTGACCTGCCGCCGCGACGGGCAGGGCGATGGCGATACCGGTCGCAATGCTTTGCTGACCGACGATAACCAGAATGGCGGAGATAATACTGGCGAGCGCCGAATCGGGAGACTGCGCTGCGCCGACGTTCATCCAGCCAAGAGCAATTAACTCCAGCGTGCCGCCGAGCATAATCCCGGTTTTTAAATCACCAAGAATCAGTCCGATAACGGTACAAGCGATCAGTGGACGGTGGGTCTGGAACTCATCCAGCACGCTACCCATTCCGGCAATACAGGAAAATAGGAATATGGCGATAATTTGTAGGGTACTTATTTCCATAATATGTCACCTTGTGAATGTGATCATCCCTGCCTGTTAAAGCATAAGTACACAGGCATTTTTATTTATTCAGCGAAAGATTGTTCTTCTATTTTTTCGAGAATATTAATCGATGGATCGGATGCGACGACGCGTAAATCCAGCGTGACGCCTAGTTTATCTAACTCACGAAACGCATAAATGTCGTCGCTGTCTAAAGAAACGGCTTTGGTTAATTGTTTTTTACCTGGTCGCCAGGCCATGCCACCAATATTTAACGTGGCAATTTTTACCCCTTGTTTTACCATTGCTAATGCATCCTGCGGGCGGGTAAACAAATAAAAAACGGTTTCGCTCTGATATTGTGGGTTATGGTACACAGCGACCGCCTTTTCGATATTAACGACGTTAACCTTCATTCCTGGCGGGGCGGCCTGACGTAATAATGTTCGACGTACTTCATCGTTATAAACGTCGTCATTGCAAATAATAATTCGTTGGGCATTCGCCACCTTCGACCAGACGGTGGTGACCTGACCGTGAATCAAGCGGTCATCGATACGAGCAAGGGTAATGTTCATCAGAAATCCTCTTCGGTCGTTTCCAGATGTTGCCAGACGACACAGGTTTGTTGAGCAATGGTCGTCAGGTGTTCGCACAGTTCATCCACATTCATACAGCTTTGGTTGTCTACCAGTTCCAGCGCTAATGGCAGCGACAACCCGCTAATGACGCGAATGGTGGGGTTTTGCATTGCCAGCGAAGCGGCAGCATTCCAGGGACTGCCACACTGCAGATCGACGGCAATCAGCCATTCATCACTAGTGTGAATACTTACTAACTTTTCCAGCTTTTCCACGATGTTGCTGGCGTTCTCCCCAGGGACAAATGCCACCGCTTCGACGTTGACATCGCCGTAGACCATCTGTACTGATTCCAGCATGGCGCAGGCCAGATTGCCGTGAGCACAGAAGATTGCATTGACCATAAAACCTCCTTAGCCGCGCGTTTTTCCGCCCGCAATGTTAGTGGTTACTCCGGTGATATAACTGGCGCGCTCTGAGAGGAGATAACAAACAAAATCAGCGACTTCACTTAAACGTCCTGAACGACCTATCGGGATCGCGTTCTTGGTATAACCCTCACGCAGCTGTTCGACGGTGATGTTGCGGGTCCAGGCCAGCGCTTCTTCATACTCGGGGGTGCGCAGACCGGTTTTTTCCAGAATGCCAGGCGCAATTCCCACCACACGAATGCCGTGTTTGCCCAACTCTTTCGACCAGGAGCGGGTAAAGCTATTCAACGCGGCTTTGGTGGCGGCATAGCAGCTTTGGCCCTCTGAACCTTCCAGCCCGCTTTCGGAAGAGACATTCACGATCACGCCGTTATGCTGTTTTACCATTTGGCGTGCCGTTGCTTGCGACATTAAGAACACACCTTTCTGGTTGATATTAACCATTTTTTCAAAAGCAGCTTCGTTGAGTTCGTATTGCCCGGCGGGTGCTTTTTCATCAACCAATAGCCGTGGGAAGTTAACGCCAGCATTATTTACCAGTCCATCAATACGTCCGTAGCGTTGGATAATTTCAGCAACAGTATGATTAACCTCTTTGGCACTGGAAATATCCGTTGGCCAGAAATGATATCCGCTATGGCTGTCATATTTACCTTCTCCGCCATGAATATCCGCCATTTGTACATTAGCGCCTTGCGCTAATAGTTCCTCGACAATGGCCAGGCCAATTCCGGATGCACCACCGGTAACAATAATGACTTTGCCCTGCAAGTTTAACCACGTTTGCATAATAAACTCCCGATTTCAGATAAGGGGATCCCACATAAAATTAATTATGGCAGGACCAATTAGAATTTATTTACTTCAACAATAATTCAGCGGTATGACTGTTGGTGACTAAACAGTTAATATAATTCCCACGTAATGCGCCTAATATCCCACTGTATTTTTCTTCACCCATTGCAATACCAATGGAGTAACGTGCCTGTTTTAATTTATCGGTTTCGATGGCGAGCGTCTTTTCACTCATCCTGGTCTCTACGGTCACACCGTTGATATCGTAAAAGCGCGAGCAAATGTCTCCGGCAACATGGCGGGCATGCAGGTCATCACTCTCTTCACTGCCGTAAAAAGCGTGCCAGTTGGCACCATCGCGTATTGCCGGAGACCCAATACCGACCAGCGCGACATCCAGATTATCCCAGTAAGCGGAAATCGATTTGAAGTGCCGGGACTGCATAATGCCGTTACGGATCAGCGGGTTTTCCAGCAGCGCCGGGAAATCGGCCAGGTGTGATTCCCCTTTCAGCTTTGCCGCGGCACCGTAGGTCAGCGTATTGACGTGGTAGCGGCTTTCAAGTTTACCGGACGGTCCGCCGATAATCGGCACACAGATCAGCTGGCGTGACTGGCTGGCCGGGGATAATCCTTCAACCAATCCCCGTACCGCGCGACCCCATGAAAAACCAATAATGTCGCCGGGTTCCAGTAAGCGTTCCAGCAACTGTGCGCCGTGCACGCCCATCATATTAAGTTGTTCATCTTCCTGTTCGCTGTCGCAGGAAACTACGACCGCTTCTTTCAGGCCAAATTTCTGTTTTAACTGCTGTTCCAGCCACAGATTTTCGTTGTAGTCGTAATTAATGGCGATAGTGACGATACCCTGCTCGCGGCCACGTTTTAGTAATCGGCTGATCGTGGTGCGGTAAATCCCCAGCTCGCGGGCGATTTGCGCTTGTGTCATATCCTGCTCGTAATAAAGCTGCGCTATTTTTACGATCAGGCGGATATCATCGCTGTTTTCCATCGCCATTTTTGGACTCCTGCACATTTGTGCAAATCACGAAATTGCCTTCTTGATCTGATATAACCCCATCTGTTTCACATCTCAAAGCTATTTTCACTTATTTCAGCGTTAAGAACTGACCGATTGTGTTGCACATTTGATGTGGAGATTGCGCGTTGTCGGCACAGATGTGCGTGCTGCTCTAATGTATTGATTCTGCTTGTTTTCATCCAACAAAATTGCAGATATGGATTACCGACACTTTTGTGTCAAAAGGTGGGGCGGATCACAAATAGCGCTCGGGCATTTGAACACGATTATTTTTTATCGCCCACAAGGTAGGGTATATTTCGCTGTCAAAGGAGAAACTATGCTGCCCGACTCATCCATCCGATTAAATAAATACATCAGTGAAAGCGGAATCTGCTCGCGTCGCGAGGCGGATCGCTTTATCGAACAAGGGAATGTCTTCCTGAATGGTAAACGCGCCACCATTGGCGATCAGGTAAAGCCTGGCGATGTCGTAAAAGTGAATGGTCGGTTGATTGAGCCGCGTGAAGCGGAAGATCTGGTTTTTATCGCGCTGAACAAGCCAGTAGGGATTGTCAGCACCACCGAAGACAGCGAGCGCGACAACATTGTTGATTTCGTGAATCACAGCAAGCGTGTGTTCCCAATCGGTCGTCTGGACAAAGATTCCCAGGGACTTATCTTTCTGACCAACCACGGCGACCTGGTGAATAAAATCCTGCGTGCCGGTAACGATCATGAAAAAGAGTATCTGGTGACGGTAGATAAGCCGGTCACTGATGACTTTATCCGTGGGATGGGGGCCGGTGTGCCAATCCTCGGCACCGTCACCAAGAAATGTAAGGTGAAGAAAGAAGCGCCGTTTGTGTTTCGCATCACGCTGATTCAGGGGCTGAACCGTCAGATCCGTCGTATGTGCGAGCACTTTGGCTATGAAGTTACCAAACTTGAGCGTACGCGTATCATGAACGTTGGCTTGTCTGGCCTGCCGCTTGGTGAATGGCGCGACCTGACGGATGACGAACTGATCGATCTGTTCAAGCTGATTGAGAACTCGTCCTCAGAAGCCAAACCGAAGGCGAAAGCGAAGCCAAAAACCGCAGGCATTAAGCGCCCGGTAGTGAAAATCGAAAAATCTGCGGAGAAAGAGAAATCGCGCCCGGCAGCAAACGGTAAACGCTTTACCTCACCGGGGCGTAAGAAGAAAGGGCGTTAACGTCTGCCGCGCGTGGGCGTATTCGCTGACCAGGAAAACGATGCTTCCGCATCCGGTTTATAAGCCTGCTTTTTCTTTAACTGGCGGGCTTTTTTTGCTTCCGCTTCGCGCAAGGCCATCAGTTTATCGATGTACTCTTTCTTGATGCTGTTGGTCTCTGCGTTGGTCAGCAGCCGACCATGCGCGATGCGCGCGCGGTCGAGCAGCGTTTTCAGTTCACGCTGCTCGCGCTCGGTCATCTCTTTTTGGGTAATGCGGGGGAGTGCCATAGGGGTGCCCTCTGTTAGCCGGTATCCTCAGTGTACGGCAAAGTGCAGAGGCTGGGTAGGCCGGATAAGGCGTTAGCCACCATCCGGCGATTTGCACGCATTGTGCCTGATAGCGTTACGCTTATCGGGCCTACAGCCGACAATTAGCGGCGTTTTTTCTCATCAATCGGTTTACCGGACCAGTAACCCGCCAATAACGAACCAGAAAGGTTGTGCCAAACGGAGAACAGCGCACCGGGCAGGGCGGCGAGCGGGCCGAAATAGATTTTACCCAGCGCAGTGGCCAGCCCCGAATTCTGCATGCCCACTTCGATAGCTAACGTACGGCAGGTCGACTCGTCGAAACCAAACAGTTTTCCGCCCCAGTAGCCGCCAAGCAAACCGATGGTGTTATGCAGGATAACGGCGATAATCACCACAAAGCCGACGGACGCAATGTGCGAAGCGGAGCCTGCCACGACGGCGCTGATGATCGCCAGGATGCACACCATAGAAAACGCGGGCAGATACGGCTCGACGGCTTTTACGACGCGTGGGAACAGATGGTGAATGACCAGTCCCAGGGCAATCGGAATGACCACGATCTGCAGAATACTCAGCAGCATACCCATCACATCCACCTGAATATGCGCATCGACATACAGCCGTGTCAGCAGCGGTGTGGCGACAACGCCAACCAACGTTGAAACGGATGAAATAGTCACGGAGAGCGCCACATCGCCTTTTGCCAGATAGATCATGACGTTAGAAGCTGTTCCGCTGGCGACGCTACCGACCAGCACCATGCCTGCGGACAGTTCCGGCGGCATATTAAAAGCCAGCGCCAAAATCCAGGCGGCGAGCGGCATCACCAGATAATGCAGGAAAATACCCGCGGCGACCGGCGCAGGACGTGAGAGTACGCGTTTAAAGTCATCCACCTTCAAATGGACGCCCATGCCGAACATAATCAGCATCAGTAACGACGGCACGAATGGCCCGACAGGCGTAAAGGTGGAGGGCGTGTAATACGCAATAACAGAGAGCAGCAGCGCCCATAATGGGAACAGCCGCGTCAGAGTAGCGAGCATGTTATATTCCTTGCGATTGAAATGTGTTGTGTTGTTATAAAAAAGCCGGGTTCGAGCCCGGCTATAGTTATTATTTATCGCGTGATGAAATATTATTCAAACAAATTATGGTGCAGCTTCTGTACCACCTGTTCGGCTTCGGTTCCGGGCACCAGGAAGCACAGGTTATGGCTGGATGCGCCGTAGCAAATCATGCGGATGTTGAACGGCTCCAGTACACCGAACACCTCTTTACCCACGCCACAGGCTTTGGACAGGTCGTTGCCAATCAGCGCCACCAGCGCCAGGTCTTCTTCCACTTCAACCCGACACAGGGCAGACAGTTCCATCAGCAGAGACTGTGTTAACAGCGTATCGCCGGTAGACGTTGAACCGGTGGTATCCAGCGTCAGCGCCACGCTGACTTCCGATGTGGTAATTAAATCTACCGAGATGTTGTGGCGCGCCAGGATGCCGAACACTTCCGCTAAAAAGCCGCGAGAGTGCAGCATATTCAGGCTATGCAGCGTTAGCAGCGTTTGCTTACGGCGTAGCGCCAGGGCACGGAACAACGGTGGATTTTGGGTTTTATTGCATACCAGCGTACCGCCTGCTTTTGGATCCTTACTGGAGCCAACAAACACCGGGATATCGCTACGTACAGCAGGTAACAGGGTTGCCGGGTGCAGCACTTTCGCGCCGAAGGTCGCCATTTCCGCGGCTTCTTCGAAGGCGATTTCATCAATACGTTTAGCGGCTGGAACGACGCGCGGATCGGTGGTGTAAATGCCGGGAACATCGGTCCAGATATCGACGCGCGTTGCGTGCAGCGCTTCAGCCAGCAGGGCGGCCGTATAATCACTGCCGCCGCGTCCCAGCGTGGTGGTGCGGCCCTTGCTTTCGCTGCCGATAAAGCCTTGGGTAATCACCAGGCCTTCGCTCAGACGCGGGGCTAACTGGAGCGTGGTCAGTTCGGCCAGCGCTGCGACGTCGGGTTCTGCACGACCGAAACGATCGTTAGTGCGCATCACTTTACGCACATCAAACCACTGCGCTTGGACGTTGCGCTCACGCAGGATCTCAACAAACAGGAGGGTAGACATCAGCTCACCGTGGCTGACCAGTTCGTCGGTCAGCGCGGTTGAGGTCGCCAGTGACGCCGCCTCTGCCAGCGTGGTGATGTTTTCCAGCAGGCGTTCGATCTCTTCACGAATCACGTTTGGATAACGCAGGCGTTCCAGAATATTGAACTGAATTTGACGAATGGCGTCGAGTTTTTCGAAGCGCTCGGTTGGCTCCAGCCCTTCGGCCAGCGCGACCAGCAGGTTAGTAATGCCTGCCGATGCGGAAAGCACCACTAATCGGACGTTCGCATCAGAAAGCACCACATCGGCGCTGCGATTCATGGCATCAAAATCCGCCACGCTGGTACCGCCAAACTTGGAGACAACTACATCAGTCATAACTACCTCGTGTCAGGGAGTGAATAGAGCGACCATGGCACATAAGGCAGAACGGAAACCGGTGCAGGCGCAAATGCAAATACCGTATTTATAAATAAAATGTGTAGCTTGCACTGTCAACGCTGGGATTATGCGGATTTTTCATGCTGCAACTGCGTTGAGTAACGGTACTAATAACAACGCTGATAACGGCTATACTTTTTAACCTCGTTTGGCGGATGCCCTGGCAATGGCATTAAAACAATCACACTTTTCTGTGACTGGCGTTACAATCGATCTCAGTCACAATTCTCAAAATCAGAAGAGTATTGCTAATGAAAAACATCAATCCAACGCAGACCTCAGCCTGGCAGGCACTACAAAAACACTTTGAAGAGATGAAAGACGTTACTATCGCCGATCTGTTCGCGAAAGATAGCGATCGTTTCACCAAATTTTCCGCGACGTTTGACGATCTGATGCTGGTGGATTTCTCCAAAAACCGCATCACTGAAGAGACGCTGGCCAAACTGCAGGATCTGGCGAAAGAGACCGATTTGGCAGGCGCCATCAAGTCCATGTTCTCCGGTGAGAAAATCAACCGTACCGAAGACCGTGCCGTGCTGCACGTGGCGCTGCGTAACCGTAGCAATACCCCAATCATCGTTGACGGCAAAGATGTGATGCCGGAAGTGAACGCGGTGCTGGAGAAGATGAAATCCTTCTCGGAAGCGATCATTTCCGGAAGCTGGAAAGGCTATACCGGCAAAGCTATTACTGATGTGGTGAACATCGGTATCGGCGGTTCCGACCTTGGTCCGTTCATGGTGACCGAAGCGCTGCGTCCGTATAAAAACCATCTGAACATGCACTTTGTGTCTAACGTCGATGGGACGCACATCGCTGAAGTGCTGAAGAAAGTGAACCCGGAAACCACGCTGTTCCTGGTCGCTTCGAAAACCTTCACCACCCAGGAAACCATGACCAACGCCCATAGCGCGCGCGACTGGTTCCTGAAAACCGCCGGTGATGAAAAACACGTTGCCAAGCACTTCGCAGCCCTCTCCACTAACGCGAAAGCGGTCGGCGAATTCGGTATTGATACCGCCAACATGTTTGAGTTCTGGGACTGGGTTGGCGGTCGTTACTCTCTGTGGTCAGCAATTGGTCTGTCGATCATCCTGTCCGTTGGTTTCGATAACTTCGTTGAGCTGCTGTCCGGCGCGCATGCGATGGACAAACACTTCTCCACTACCCCGGCGGAGAAAAACCTGCCGGTGCTGCTGGCGCTGATCGGGATCTGGTACAACAACTTCTTCGGCGCTGAAACCGAAGCGATCCTGCCGTACGACCAGTATATGCACCGTTTCGCGGCCTACTTCCAGCAGGGCAATATGGAATCCAACGGCAAATACGTTGACCGTAACGGCAACGCGGTGGACTACCAGACGGGCCCAATTATCTGGGGTGAGCCGGGGACTAACGGCCAGCATGCGTTCTACCAGCTGATTCACCAGGGCACCAAAATGGTACCGTGCGATTTCATCGCGCCGGCTATCACCCATAACCCGCTGTCCGACCACCATCCGAAGCTACTGTCCAACTTCTTCGCTCAGACCGAAGCGCTGGCGTTCGGTAAATCCCGCGAGGTGGTAGAGCAGGAATACCGCGACCAGGGTAAAGATCCGGCAACGCTGGACCACGTTGTGCCGTTCAAAGTGTTCGAAGGCAACCGTCCAACCAACTCCATCCTGCTGCGCGAAATCACGCCGTTCAGCCTGGGTGCGCTGATTGCCCTGTACGAGCACAAAATCTTTACTCAGGGCGCTATCCTGAACATCTTCACTTTCGACCAGTGGGGCGTGGAGCTGGGCAAACAGCTGGCAAATCGCATCCTGCCGGAGCTGAATGATGATAAAGAGATCACCAGCCATGATTGCTCGACTAACGGTTTGATTAACCGTTATAAGTCCTGGCGCGCCTGATGACGCTGCGCTTATCCGGCCTACAGGCACACATTTGTAGGCCGGATAAGGCGTTTAGCCGCCATCCGGCATTAATGAAATATAAAAGCCGATATTAATATCGGCTTTTTTTATAAGATTGCTCCAGGATATCTACGTTGTTACTTCACTCCCTAATTGAGCTTAATCCTAAAGTAATTAACTTACCGGAATTCCATCTCTGTTATTTTCGGAATTTACGGATATTGCATATCTGATGTTTATATTTTAACTGATTGATTTTAATGTTTAATATTATTAATTAATAATGACGATTTGCTTTCTTTTCTAATTATCCTAAATTCCCGCCTGACGTAATTTGCACACTTTGGCTTGTGTATACTCGATCTCGCCCGAAATTCTTTTGGGTAAATCTCCATTCATTAAATGAAGGGAATTTGTGATGAAAAAAGTTCTGTATGGCCTTTGGGCTATATCTGCGCTTGCGGTGACCTCTGTCTATGCTGCTCCCGTTCAGGTGGGTGAGGCTGCAGGGTCGGCTGCCGCGTCGGTTTCGGCAGGAAGTTCCTCCGCTACTAGCGTGAGCACCGTAAGTTCTGCGGTGGGGGTTGCCCTTGCGGCAACCGGTGGTGGTGATGGTTCTAATACCGGAACCACAACCACGACAACCACCAGTACCCAGTAATACCGGTACGTTTAATTCTAACCACACTTCGGTGTGGTTATTTTGAATTACCAAAAGCCTGCGGGATTTGTAGGCCGGGTAAGCGTTGCGCACCCGGCAATAATGCGGAGAAGTGTCGTGAAGCGACCAGCGCTCATATTGGTTTGCCTGTTACTACAGGCGTGCTCAGCCACCACCGAAGGGCTGGGCCATTCGCTGTGGGATAGTGTGTTTGGTACTCCCGGCGTTCAAATGACGGATGATGAAATCCAAAACATGCCCTACGCCAGCCAGTATATGCAGCTCAATGGTGGCCCACAGCTGTTTGTCGTACTCGCGTTTGCAGAAAACGGACAACAGAAATGGGTGACTCAGGATCAGGCCATTCTCGTGACGCAGCATGGGCGCATTGTGAAAACGCAGCTCGGCGGTGACAACCTGATTGAGGTGAATAATCTGGCAGCGGACCCGCTCGTCAAACCCAATCAGATAACCGATGGCGCAACATGGACCCGCACGATGGGCTGGACTGAACATCAGCAGGTGCGCTATGCCACCGCCCGCTCTGTTTTCACATGGGATGGCACTGACAGCATTCAGGTCGGCAGTGATGAAACGCCAGTGCGCATCCTTGATGAAGAGATAACTACCGATCAAACGCGCTGGCATAACCGCTACTGGGTCGATAGCGAAGGGCAAATCCGTCAGTCGGAACAGTATCTGGGAGCTAACTTCTTCCCGGTGAAAACCACGCTGATTAAGGCGGCAAAATCATGATGAAACGAGCCGTAATGGCGCTGATTTTTAGCCTGAGCGCATCCTCTGTTTTTGCTGCGGGCAATGTCAAAGTAATGATTGCAGGCAGCGCTGAACCCAAAATATTGACCGGTGCGGAGCATCTGATCGATCTGGTTGGACAGCCGCGGTTGAGTAATAGCTGGTGGCCCGGAGCGGTCATCAGCGAAGAGCGGGCAACGGCGGCGGCAGAACGCCAACAGCAGACATTACTGGCTCGTCTGGCAGCGCTGAGTGCTGAAGAAAGCGGTGACGATGCCGCGGCTATCAACACATTACGCCAGCAAATTCAGGCACTGAAGGTGACCGGTAGACAGAAAATCAACCTTGACCCGGATGTGGTGCGCGTCAGCGAGCGAGGCAACCCGCCGTTGCAGGGCAATTACACGCTATGGGTTGGATCGCAGCCAACGGATATCACATTGTTTGGTTTGCTAAGCCGTCCGGGTAAACAACCGTTTGTGCCCGGGCGTGATGTCGCCAGCTATCTCGATGGGCAAAGTCGGCTCAGCGGTGCGGATCGCAGCTACGCGTGGGTCATCTATCCCGATGGGCGCTCGCAAAAAGTCCCTATCGCTTACTGGAACAAACGTCACGTTGAGCCGATGCCCGGCAGCATCATTTTTGTCGGACTCTCTGATGCCTTCTGGAGCAGTACCCCGGATGAAATCAATGCCGATATTCTTCACACCCTGACCCAGCGGATACCTGAATAATGAGAAAAACTTATCTGCTCAGCTTACTGGCGCTGGGCGTAAGCGTTGCCTGTCACGGTGAAACATGGCCTGCGCCCATTGGTCCATCCCAGTCCGATTTTGGCGGCGTAGGTCTGCTGCAAACCCCGACTGCACGGATGGCGCGTGAAGGGGAAATGAGCCTCAACTACCGGGACAACGATCAGTACCGCTACTACTCTGCGTCGGTGCAACTGTTCCCATGGCTGGAAACCACGCTGCGCTATACCGATGTGCGTACCAAAAAATACAGCAGCGTAGAGTCATTTTCTGGCGATCAGACATATAAGGATAAAGCGTTTGATCTCAAACTTCGGCTGTGGGAAGAGAGCTACTGGATGCCGCAGGTGGCCGTTGGCGCGCGGGATATCGGCGGGACGGGTCTGTTTGATGCGGAGTATATTGTAGCGAACAAAGCCTGGGGCCCGTTTGATTTCTCGCTCGGTCTGGGCTGGGGATATCTTGGTACCAGCGGCAACGTCAGCAATCCGTTTTGCTCATACAGCGATAAATTCTGTCATCGCGATAACAGCTACAAGCAGGCTGGTTCTATTGACGGCAGTCAGATGTTTCATGGTCCGGCATCGTTATTTGGCGGCGTGGAATATCAGACACCCTGGCAGCCGCTGCGCCTGAAACTGGAGTATGAAGGCAATAATTACCAGCAGGATTTTGCGGGCAAGCTGGATCAAAAGAGCAAGTTTAACGTCGGCGCTATCTATCGCGTCACCGATTGGGCCGACGTTAACCTCAGCTATGAGCGCGGGAACACTTTTATGTTTGGGTTTACGCTGCGGACTAACTTCAACGACTTGCGACCAAACTATAACGATAACGCCCGTCCGAAGTATCAGCCACAGCCGCAGGATGCGATTCTGCAACATTCGGTAGTGGCGAATCAGCTAACGCTGCTGAAATATAACGCCGGGCTGGCGGATCCTAAAATTCAGGTGCAGGGCGATACGCTGTATGTGACCGGCGAACAGGTGAAATACCGTGATTCGCGTGAAGGGATCGAACGCGCCAACCGGATCGTGATGAACGATCTTCCCGACGGGATCCGCACGATCCGTATTACCGAAAATCGCCTTAACTTGCCGCAGGTGACGACCGAAACGGAGGTTTCCAGCCTTAAGCGACACCTGGAAGGTGAGCCGTTGGGTCATGAAACACAACTGGCGCAAAAACGCGTTGAGCCTGTGGTGCCGAAAACGACTGAGCAGGGTTGGTATATTGATAAGTCTCGCTTTGATTTTCATATCGATCCGGTACTCAATCAGTCGGTGGGCGGCCCGGAAAACTTCTATATGTACCAGTTGGGTGTAATGGGAACTGCGGATTGGTGGGTGACCGATCATCTGCTGACTACCGGGAGTTTGTTCGCCAACCTCGCCAATAACTATGACAAATTTAACTACACCAACCCGCCACAGGATTCGCATTTACCACGCGTTCGTACCCACGTGCGTGAGTATGTACAAAACGATGTCTACGTGAATAACCTGCAGGCCAACTACTTCCAGTCACTCGGAAACGGGTTCTACGGACAGGTTTACGCTGGTTATCTGGAGACCATGTACGGCGGGGCAGGGGCAGAAGTGTTGTATCGTCCGTTAGACAGCAACTGGGCGTTTGGCATTGACGCCAACTATGTGAAACAGCGTGACTGGCGTAGCGCGCAGGATATGATGAAATTCACCGACTACAGCGTGAAGACCGGGCATTTGACGGCTTACTGGAATCCTTCATTCGCTCAGGATGTACTGGTAAAAGCCAGCGTGGGTCAGTATCTGGCGGGAGATAAGGGGGGAACGCTGGAAATTGCCAAACGCTTCGACAGCGGTGTGGTGGTAGGAGGCTATGCGACCATCACCGACGCCTCGCCGGATGAATATGGCGAGGGTGATTTTACCAAAGGGGTGTACGTTTCCGTGCCGCTGGATCTCTTCTCTTCAGGCCCAACCCGCAGCCGTGCGGCGATTGGCTGGACGCCGTTGACGCGTGACGGTGGGCAGCAGCTTGGACGTAAGTTTGGTCTGTATGATATGACCAGCGACAGAAGCGAGAACTTCCGTTAATGCTTGATCGCCCGATGCGCTGCGCTTATCCGGCCTACATTGCCGGTCGGATAAGGCATTTATGCCGCCATCCTGCGATTTACAAACGACGCAATAATTTTGCCGGGTTGCCCGCGTACACGCCTTTCTCGGTAATCGATTTTGTCACCACGCTTCCCGCGCCGATGACTGCGCCATCGCAGATTGTGACTGCCAGAATGGTCGCCCCACTGCCGATCGAGACATCATTGCCAATCGTAATTCTTCCCCAACTGGTGCGGTCGGCATTGGGTTTTCCTTGCCGAAACATATCATTGGCGAACATCACGCCATGCCCGATAAAACAGCGGGAACCGATGGTGACATATTCGCAGATGAAGGTGTGAGACTGAATTTTGCTGTCTGCGCCAATCTGCGTGTTGCCCTGGATTTCAACAAATGGTCCGACAAAAACGTTATCCTCCAGTATGCAGTCGTACAGGTTCGCCGGTTCATAAACCACTACATTCTCACCGCACGTGACGTTGCTAACAGCGGATTGACGAATATTCACCATTTATATCCTCTTAAATCTGCTTTTCCATAACGTACAAAATGCTGGTCTGGGAGGCGGTAGTGAAAGCAATTTCCTTTACAAACGTCATCCCTTGCCGTTCATAGAACTGCCGTGCCTTAGGATTATCAGCCAGTACCTCAAGCCAGAGCCATTTTTCATCCTGCTCTTTGGCCTGGCGAATAACTTCGGCAAAAAGCTGCTCACCGTACTGTTTGCCCGTTGCATCTGGCATCAGGTAGATCTTATGTAGCAATGCCCCTGAACGCCCTTCTGGATCAATAGAGTGGCGGAGACTGTATTTGGCAAAGCCAACCGGTGCATCGGTAAAGGCGATAAGCCAGAAGGTTCCTGGCTCGGCCAAACTGCTGGATATCGCTGGTAAGGAATATTCCTGCTCAAGATAAGCGTCGAGCTCGCTCGGGTTTTTCCACAAAGGCGCAAAGTGATGTCGATAGCTGGTATAGCCCATTGAGCTTAGCAAGCTGGCATCGTCGACGGTTGCCATTTGAATCTTAAGCATTTCTATTCCGTTCAAGATGTTAGAGTCAGAAGCATTGTTGCACTATTATTGAACTGCACAAAACATAAACAAAAAATGTAGATCTCTGTCACATTTCTGCGTTATACAGGAACCTTGTTACTGAACAGGAGGGGCCGTTATGACGTCGCTATCTCGTCCGCGCGTGGAGTTTATCTCCACCATCTTACAGACCGTGTTGAATCTGGGGTTGTTGAGTCTGGGCCTGATCCTGGTCGTATTCCTGGGGAAAGAAACGCTGCATCTGGCAGATGTGCTGTTCGCGCCGGAACAAACCAGCAAGTATGAGCTGGTGGAAGGGCTGGTGGTTTACTTTCTCTACTTTGAATTTATCGCCTTGATTGTGAAATACTTTCAGTCAGGATTTCATTTTCCGCTGCGCTACTTTGTCTATATCGGGATCACCGCGATTGTGCGGTTGATCATCGTCGATCATAAAGCGCCGATGGATGTGCTGATCTATTCTGCGGCGATCCTGCTGTTGGTGATCACTCTGTGGCTGTGTAATTCTAAACGGCTGAAGCGAGAGTAAAAGACAACACGCCGCAATCCGGCTGCGGCGTATTGTATGTCAGGGTTACTGCGCAGAGGCTGGCTGGGTTTTCTCTGCTGCGGGTTCCCACAGCTCTTCAAGTTCTTCCAGCGTTTTGCCTTTGGTTTCCGGCACGAACTTCCACATAAACAGCGCCGCCAGAATACCCATACAACCGTAAATCCAGTAGGAGAAACCGTTGTGGAAATGGGAAACCAGCCACGAATTTTTGTCCATCATCGGGAAGGTCCAGGAGACGAAGTAGTTCGCCAGCCACTGAGCGGCGACGGCAATAGCGAGTGCTTTGCCACGAATCGCGTTCGGGAAGATTTCTGCCAGTAGCACCCAACAAACCGGTCCCCAGGACATGGCGAATGCGGCGACGTAAAACAGCATCGACAGCAGCGCTATCAGCCCGGAAGCCTGGGTGTAAAACGCGGTGCCAAGGCTAAACATACCGATAGCCATACCCAATGCACCAATAATTTGCAGCGGTTTACGACCAAATTTATCCACCGTCATGATTGCCAGCACGGTGAAGCTCAGGTTGATTACGCCGACAATAATGGTCTGCAAGAGCGCCACGTCGGTGCTGGCCCCCAACGTTTTAAACACTTCCGGCGCGTAGTAGAGCACGACGTTAATACCGACAAACTGCTGGAAGATGGACAGCATCACGCCGATGACGATAACGCCCACGCCAAACATCAACAGGCGCCCGCCGGTTTTACGACCATGCTCCAGAGACTGGTTGATCTCCTGCATGGCCTGGGTGGCGAGGCTGTTGCCCATAATTTTGCGCAGAATGCCTTCCGCCTGCTCGTGTTTGCCACGCGCCATCAGCCAGCGCGGGCTTTCCGGTACGGTATACAGCAGCAGTAAAAACAGCAGGGCGGGAATACTTTCGGAAGCAAACATATATCGCCAGCCATCGGTATTTAGCCAGTTAGCGTCCCCGGAACGGGCAATGAAATAGTTAACGCAATACACCAACAGTTGACCAAAAATAATGGCGAACTGGTTAAAGGAAACCAGTTTCCCACGAATATGCGCTGGAGCCAGTTCTGCAATATACATCGGTGAGAGCATTGAGGCTAAACCAACGCCAATACCACCAATGATGCGATAAATAACAAATTCGGGGACGTACCCGGCCAAATAAACAGGCACGGCATTATCTGGGTTAATCGTGGTAAATCCTAATTCTGGCCACGCGGAACCAATACCGGAAATAAAGAACAGCAGGGCGGCGATTTTGAGCGAGTCCCGACGACCAAAGCGGTTACTGCAATAACCGCCCAGCGCACCGCCGATGATGCAGCCAATCAACGCACTGGCGACGCAAAAGCCCAATAGCGAGTTAGCGGCGGATTCACTTAAATGTTGCGGGGCGACAAACACGGTATTTAAGGATTCTACCGTTCCGGATATGACAGCAGTGTCATAGCCGAATAATAGCCCTCCTAATGTTGCTACTAATGTAATCGAAAAAATATAACTGGAATTATATTGGGTGTTCATTCAGACCTGCCTTAGAGGATACAGCTCTTTTGATCAGTGTCGTGATGGTGGATTTAACAGGCAGGGAAGACAATTATCATTTTTTACATTGCAATTATGTTTTGTCTTTTCTGTGATCTTAATTCTATTTAATTTGTCTATTTTCAGGCGGTAAATATAATTGCAGTGATGCGGGCCACGAAAGGAAATAATCGTAACAGCAATGCAAAATAACATAAAAAAGGGCGCTCCGTAGAGCGCCGAATAACAGTCACAGGTTGGGATAACATAAGTTGAGGGTTGCAGTGGCATTGCCCGTTGCCGGGCAGGTACTTCGATAAAACTTAACCTTTCACACCACCCGCCGTCAGGCCGTTGACCAGCCAGCGCTGTGCCAGCAGGAACACCAGAGTAATCGGAATGGCTGAAAGTACAGCTGCGGCGGCAAAGTCGCCCCACAAGTAGTTCTGTGGATTGAGGTACTGCTGCATACCAACCGCAAGGGTGTAGCTGTTCACATCACGCAGCAGCAGTGACGCGACCGGTACTTCGGTAATAGCGGCAATGAATGACAGAATAAATACGACCGCCAGAATCGGTACGGAAAGCGGCAGCAGTACCAGGCGGAATGCCTGCCACGGTGTGGCGCCATCCAGCGCGGCCGCTTCTTCCAGCGAACCGTCGATGGTTTCAAAATAGCCCTTAATCGTCCAGACATGCAGTGCGATACCGCCGAGATAGGCGAAGATCACGCCGCCGTGAGTGTTCAGGCCGATAAACGGAATGTACTGGCCCAGGCGGTCAAACAACGCGTACAGGGCAACCAGCGACAGTACCGCCGGGAACATCTGGAAAATCAGCATCCCTTTCAGCAGGGTCGCTTTACCCGGGAAGCGCATACGGGCAAAGGCGTAAGCACAGGTGGTGGAAAGCGTCACAATACCAATCGCGGTAATGGTGGCGACTTTCACCGAGTTCCACAGCCACAGCAGCACCGGGAACGGCGGCGGAGTGACGCGGCCATCCGCGTGTTCTACGCTAAAGCCCAGCGCCAGTTTCCAGTGTTCCCAGGAAATATTATCCGGGATCAGGCTGCCGGTAGCGAAGTTACCTTCACGCAGCGAAATGGCGATAACCATCAGCAGCGGGAACATGATCGCCGCGATAAAAATCAGCAGCCCTAAGTGCGTTGCGAATAAACGTAACTTTTGTGATTTCGGTTGGACCATAGCCATTGTCGTTATCTCCCTTAATCAAACTTCATACGCGTGGCTTTCAGGTTCACGATGGCCAGCGCGCCTACCAGCAGGAAGATCAGCGTAGCAATCGCCGCCGCCAGACCGAAGTCCTGACCGCCGCCGCCTTCAAAGGCGATACGGTAGGTGTAGCTGACGAGCAGGTCGGTGTAACCGGCAGGCGTGGTGGTGCCGAGGCGATCCGGGCCGCCGTTGGTCAACAGTTGAATCAGCACGAAGTTATTAAAGTTAAAGGCGAAGCTGGCGATCATCAGCGGCGTCAGCGGCTTAATCAGCAGCGGTAATGTAATTTTAAAGAAGTTCTGGAACGGACCTGCGCCGTCCATTGCCGAGGCTTCATACAGATCATCAGGAATCGCTTTCAGCAGCCCCATGCACAGGATCATCATGTACGGATAACCCAGCCAGGTGTTAACGATGATAATCATCGAACGCGCGGTGGTTGGATCGCTAAACCAGGCCGGCTTGATACCAAACAGCGCGCTGAGCATCATGTTAATTTCACCAAAACTCTGGTTGAACAGTCCTTTGAAAATCAGAATCGAGATAAACGACGGTACGGCGTAGGGCAGAATCAGCAGGACGCGGTAAATCGCTTTGCCCTTCAGAGATTCCCACTGCACCAGACAGGCCAGCACCATACCCACAGCCACGGTCAGAATCACCGTCAGGACTGAGAACACTACCGTCCAGACAAAGATGGCGAAAAACGGTTTCTGGATGCCCTCGTCGGTAAATACGCGGGTGAAATTGTCCCAGCCGATGGTGACGGTATAGCCCGGGCTGAGTTTTTCAGTACCCCAGCTACCGTCTGCGTTAATGGCCTGATAATAACCAATATCGTTATTAGCGCGGTACTTCACGCCGCTTTGATTGTTGGTGAGCGTCCCATCATCGGCCAGGGAGTAGAGCGGCTGCGTACCAGAGAACTGACGCAGTGAACTCATGATGACTTTGCTCTCGTCCGGCAGAATAGCCGTTAGCTGAGTCAGCGCCTGACGATTCTGGGTGATGATGCGCAGCGTCGCACGTTCGCCCGCTGGCAGCGCCTCGGTTTCTTTTAACTGCAGCTTCTGTTCGCCACCAAATTTAAAGGTGTCGGAAACATAATTTTTTCCCGTTTCACCGTCGGTGAGGGCCAGTTGCCACTCATCACCCGCCGGATACAGGCCAAAGTTGTAAGTTTTACCTGCCTGATAAGAACGATCCATCAGGACTTGTTGAGCACGTTCAAAGGTCAGCTGGTTGGTGCTGCTGTAGTTGGTAAAAGCAATGGCGATGGTACAAATGAGCGGAAACAGGACAAACAGCCCCATACCGGCCACGCCAGGATAAACATAGCGCCAGGCATAGGCTTTACGGTTAGCGAAAATATACAGGCCAACAGAGCTTAAAATTAGCGTCATGATGGCAAACAGATACTCCCCCTGAGCGTACATCAAAACAACAAGGTAACCGACCAGCAGACCAAGCAGACCCATTACTGACCATTTCAGCATGTCGCTTTGCCACCAGTGTTTCTTTTTAATGACATCCATGGGGTTCAATCCTCAACAACAATGAAAACCTGTTGGTCAGCGTGCCTGATGGCGCTGCGCTTATCAGGCCTACATACGTTGTAGGCCGGATAAGGCATGTATGCCGCCATCCGGCACGTTCACAACTGTATTACTTGGTGATACGACCCTGCGCGTCTTTCAGCGCGGCATCGACGGTCTGACGACCGCTGGCGGCGTTGATCACTGCGGTACGCACGGCATACCAGAATGCGGACATCTGCGGGATGTTCGGCATGATTTCGCCTTTCTGGGCGTTATCCATGGTGGCCGCGATACGCGGGTCTTTCGCTAACTGTTCCTGGAAGGATTTCAGCGCAACCGCGCCCAGCGGTTTGTCCTTGTTCACTTCATCCAGGCCCTGGTCGGTCAGCAGGTAGTTTTCGAGGAATTCTTTCGCCAGTTCTTTGTTCGGGCTGGCGGCGTTGATACCCGCACTCAGTACGCCAACGAACGGTTTAGACGGCTTGCCTTTGAAGGTTGGCAGCAGCGTGACGCCGTAGTTCACCTTGCTCTTATCGATGTTGGACCACGCCCACGGACCGTTGATGGTCATCGCGGTATCGCCTTTGTTAAAGGCCGCTTCGGCGATGGAGTAGTCGGTATCCGCATTCATGTGTTTATTTTTGATCAGGTCGACCAGGAAGGTCAGGCCCGCTTTCGCGCCAGCGCTATCCACGCCCACGTCTTTCACGTCGTACTTGCCGTTTTCAAACTTGAACGCGTAACCGCCGTCGGCGGCAATCAGCGGCCAGGTGAAGTACGGTTCTTGCAGGTTGAACATCAGCGCGGATTTACCTTTCGCTTTCAGCTCCTTATCCAGCGCCGGAATTTCTTCCCAGGTTTTCGGTGGGTTCGGAACGAGGTCTTTGTTGTAAATCAGCGACAGCGCTTCAACGGCGATCGGGTAAGCAATCAGCTTGCCGTTATAGCGTACGGCATCCCAGGTGAATGGATAGAGCTTGTCCTGGAACGCTTTGTCTGGGGTGATTTCAGCCAGCAGGCCAGATTGTGCGTAGCCGCCAAAACGGTCATGCGCCCAGAAGATAATGTCCGGGCCGTCGCCAGTCGCGGCAACCTGCGGGAACTTCTCTTCCAGCTTGTCCGGGTGCTCAATGGTAACTTTGATACCCGTGTCTTTCTCGAATTTTTTACCCACTTCAGCGAGGCCGTTATAGCCTTTGTCGCCGTTAATCCAGATGACCAGCTTACCTTCTTCAATCTTGGCGAGAGCCGAGGCGGAAAACATCATCGTCGTTAATGCAGACAATGCGAGGATGCGTGCGCCAGTTTTGATATTCATAGTTCCCATCCTGTTTGGTGATTTTGCAGAGGTGGCTTAACGGGTACTAGTTTCTTTATACGGCAACCTCTTTCCATCCTCCTTACTCCTACGCCCCACCCGCTCTTTATGTGATCTGTGTTACATAAATGTGAGTATTGCGCACTGGCGCACATAAAACCCCACCCATTTTTGCAAGCTGCATCACGAAATTCCTCTGAGGCTGGTGGTCCGGGTCTCAGACGCTGCGCTCTCATCCTCCCGCCTCCTCCCCCATAAAAAAGCTGGGGGGTGGAGGATTCACGCCCGTGAGGGATAACGCATAGTCAGTCCATCATGAATGTTGCTGTCAATGACAGGTTGTAACGAAGGGAGAAGGGCATGGCGAGCGTACAGCTGCGAAATGTAACGAAAGCCTGGGGTGACGTGGTGGTATCGAAGGATATCAATCTCGACATTCACGAAGGGGAATTCGTGGTGTTTGTCGGACCATCAGGCTGTGGTAAGTCGACCTTGCTGCGTATGATCGCCGGACTTGAAACCATCACCAGCGGCGACCTGTTTATCGGGGAGACCCGGATGAACGACATTCCACCTGCCGAACGCGGTGTGGGCATGGTCTTCCAGTCCTATGCGTTATACCCCCATTTATCCGTCGCGGAAAACATGTCGTTTGGCCTCAAACTGGCCGGCGCGAAAAAAGAGGTAATGAACCAGCGCGTTAATCAGGTAGCTGAAGTTCTGCAACTGGCGCACCTGCTGGACCGTAAACCGAAAGCGCTTTCCGGTGGACAACGTCAGCGTGTGGCGATTGGCCGTACGTTGGTTGCCGAGCCGCGAGTATTCCTGCTGGACGAACCGTTGTCGAACCTTGACGCCGCGCTGCGCGTTCAGATGCGTATTGAAATCTCCCGCCTGCATAAACGTCTTGGCCGCACGATGATTTACGTCACCCACGATCAGGTCGAAGCGATGACCCTGGCAGACAAAATTGTGGTGTTGGATGCCGGTCGTGTGGCGCAGGTCGGTAAACCCCTGGAGCTGTACCACTATCCTGCCGACCGCTTTGTCGCGGGCTTTATCGGTTCGCCAAAAATGAACTTCCTGCCGGTGAAAGTTACCGCAACGGCGATTGATCAGGTGCAGGTTGAATTACCAAACCGCCAGCAAGTCTGGTTACCCGTCGACAGTGCCCGCGTTCAGGTTGGTGCCAATATGTCTTTAGGTATCCGCCCGGAACATCTGCTGCCCAGCGAAATCGCCGATGTCACCCTCGAAGGTGAAGTCCAGGTGGTCGAACAACTTGGTCACGAAACACAAATTCATATCCAGATCCCCGCCATCCGTCAAAACCTGGTTTACCGCCAGAACGACGTGGTGTTGGTAGAAGAGGGTGCCACATTCGCTATCGGCCTGCCGCCAGAGCCTTGCCATCTGTTCCGTGAGGATGGCACTGCATGTCGTCGGTTGCACCAGGAGCCGGGCGTTTAAGGTCCCCATAAAAAACGAAACGCAAAACCATTCGCAGTTTTAGAAGGTGGCAGCGTTTAAAGAAAAGCAATGATCTCAGGAGATAGAACGATGATTACTCTGCGCAAACTTCCTCTGGCGGTTGCTGTGGCAGCAGGCATTATGTCTGTTCAGGCAATGGCTGTGGATTTCCATGGTTATGCTCGTTCCGGTATCGGCTGGACGGGTAGTGGCGGCGAACAACAATGTTTCCAGGCAACAGGTGCACAAAGTAAATACCGTCTCGGTAACGAATGTGAAACCTATGCGGAAATCAAATTAGGCCAGGAAGTGTGGAAAGAAGGCGATAAGAGCTTCTACTTCGACACCAACGTCGCCTACTCCGTAGCACAGCAGAATGACTGGGAAGGGACTGACCCGGCCTTCCGTGAAGCCAACGTGCAGGGTAAAAACCTGATTGAATGGCTGCCAGGCTCTACTATCTGGGCCGGTAAGCGCTTCTACCAACGTCATGACGTGCACATGATCGACTTCTACTACTGGGATATTTCAGGTCCTGGTGCCGGTATTGAAAACATTGATCTGGGCTTCGGTAAACTGTCTCTGGCCGCGAGCCGTTCTCAGGAAGCGGGTGGTTCATACGCGTTCAGCAGCCAGAATATCTATGATCGTACCAAAGACACCGCTAACGACGTATTTGACGTTCGTTTAGCGCAGTTGGCAACGAACACTGATGGTATGTTGGAACTGGGTGTTGACTATGGTCGTGCGAATACGACAGATGATTACAGCCTGGCAGACGGCGCATCAAAAGATGGCTGGATGTTCACTGCTGAACATACCCAGAGCATGCTGAAGGGCTACAACAAGTTTGTTGTTCAGTACGCGACAGACTCCATGACCACGCAGGGTAAAGGTTTGAACCAGGGTTCTTACGGTTCTTCTTCCTTCACCATTACTAACCCAGATGGTAGTAAAACCAATTACGCCAATAACGTGATTAATAACAACGGTAGCCTGGTTCGTATTCTTGACCACGGCGCCATCTCCCTGGGCGACAAATGGGATCTGATGTACGTCGGTATGTACCAGAACCTCGATATGGATAACGATCTGGGTACCGAATGGTACACCGTCGGTATCCGCCCGATGTACAAATGGACGCCAATCATGAGCACCCTGATGGAAGTCGGCTACGACAACGTCAAATCTCAGCAGACTGGTGATCGCAACAGCCAGTACAAAATCACCCTCGCGCAACAATGGCAGGCTGGCGACAGCATCTGGTCCCGCCCGGCAATTCGTGTCTTCGCAACCTATGCCAAGTGGGATGAGGAGTGGGGCTACGTCAAAAATGGTAACGACGTAACCAAATACGCAGCTGCAACGAATTCTGGTATCAGCACCACCAGCCGTGGCGACAGCGATGAGTGGTCCTTCGGTGCTCAGATGGAAATCTGGTGGTAATTCAGCACTAACCTGACGTAAAGACCGAAAGAGGGGCGTAAGCCCCTCTTGATTACGGTTTAGCGCGCTATTGCCTGGCCACCGCTGAACCCATGCTATCTGAGGTGATAACAATGAAAATGAAGAAAAGTCTCGTTGCCCTTTGTTTATCTGCAGGGTTATTTGCCAGCGCACCTGGCATCAGCCTGGCCGATGTGAATATTGTTCCGCAGAACACCACCGCGGCGCCTGCTATTCCGACAGCTGCGTTGCAACAGTTAACCTGGACGCCGGTTGATCAATCTAAAACTCAGTCCACGCAGCTTGCGAGCGCGGGCCAGCGTTTGGATGTTGCTGGTATTACCGGTCCGGTCGCGGCCTGGAGCGTACCGGCCAATATTGGCGAGTTAACCCTGACGCTGACCAGTGAAGTAAACAAACAAACCAGCGTATTTGCGCCAAATGTCTTAATTCTTGATCAGAACATGACGCCATCTGCGTTCTTCCCCAGCAGCTATTTCACCTACCAGGAGCCCGGCGTGATGAGTGCCGATCGTCTGGAAGGCGTAATGCGTCTGACGCCAGCGCTGGGCCAGCAAAAGCTCTATGTTCTGGTCTTTACGACGGATAAAGACCTCCAACAGACCACGACCCTGCTTGATCCGGCGAAAGCTTATGCCAAGGGTGTCGGTAACGCTGTTCCCGATATTCCGGACCCGATCGCGCGTCATACCACCGATGGTCTGTTGAAATTAAAAGTCAAAACCAGCTCGTCCTCCAGTGTGTTGGTGGGGCCGCTGTTCGGTTCTTCCGGCCCTGGCCCTGTCACTGTCGGCAATACCGCAGCGCCTGCAGTGACTTATGCGGCTCCGGCAGCTGCGGTTGCCGCTCCAGCGCCGCAGCCGGTGAAGAAAAGTGAGCCGATGCTGAACGACACCGAAAGCTATTTTAATCAGGCGATTAAGGATGCCGTGGCGAAAGGCGATGTTGATAAAGCGCTGAAGCTGCTTGATGAAGCTGAACGTCTGGGATCCAAATCAGCCCGATCCACCTTTATCAGCAGTGTAAAAGGCAAGGGGTAAACATCACCCCACATTGTTGATTTTGCAACAACTGGTGCGTCTCCTGGCGCACCTTTTTTTATCCTTCAGTGCGAATTGTTACGCTTATGTTGCTCTGCCGATCACTTAATTGTGTTTGCTCACCCCGTAATGCCTTTTCTGCGATACAATGCCTTTAGGTTATAAATCGGAGAGTAAGGCATGCCACACCCTGCGTTAACGCAACTGCGTGCGCTGCGTTATTTTGATGCGATCCCGGCGCTGGACCCGCAACTGCTCGACTGGTTGTTACTGGAAGATTCCATGACCAAACGTTTTGAGCAGCAGGGCAAAGAAGTCACCGTCACGTTGATTCGCGAAGCGTTCGTTGGGCAAAATGAGGTGGCTGAAGAACTGACGCTGCTGCCCAAAGAGTCCCGCTATTGGTTACGCGAAATCCTGTTATGCGCGGATGGTGAACCCTGGCTTGCCGGGCGTACCGTGGTGCCTGAATCCACCCTGTGTGGCCCTGAACTGGCCTTACAAAACCTGGGGAAAACCCCGCTCGGACGCTACCTGTTTACGTCATCGACATTGACCCGAGATTTTATTGAGATTGGCCAAGATGCAGCGCTGTGGGGGCGTCGTTCCCGCCTGCGGCTGAGCGGTAAGCCGTTGATGCTTACCGAGCTTTTTCTGCCTGCATCGCCGTTGTACTGAGAGGAAGATAAAGATGGAGTGGAGTCTGACGCAGAATAAGCTGCTGGCGTTTCACCGCTTGATGCGTACGGATAAGCCAATCGGCGCCTTACTGCTGCTCTGGCCTACGCTGTGGGCATTATGGGTAGCAACCCCTGGTATGCCGCAACTGTGGATCCTGGCGGTTTTTGTCGCCGGCGTATGGTTAATGCGCGCTGCCGGATGCGTGGTGAATGACTATGCCGACAGGAAGTTTGACGGCCATGTTAAACGTACCGCGAATCGACCGCTGCCGAGCGGCGCAGTCACCGAGAAAGAAGCCCGAACGCTGTTTGTCGTATTGGTATTACTGGCCTTCCTGCTGGTCCTGACCCTTAATACGATGACCATTTTGTTGTCCGTTGCGGCATTAGCGCTGGCGTGGGTTTACCCGTTTATGAAGCGCTATACGCATCTGCCACAGGTGGTGCTGGGGGCGGCGTTTGGCTGGTCGATCCCGATGGCGTTCGCCGCCGTGAGCGAGTCCGTACCGCTGAGCTGCTGGCTGATGTTCCTTGCCAACATCCTCTGGGCTGTGGCCTATGATACGCAGTACGCCATGGTTGACCGCGATGATGACCTCAAGATTGGTATTAAATCGACCGCGATTCTGTTCGGCCAGAACGACAAGCTAATCATTGGTATTCTGCAGGTGGGCGTGCTGGCGCTGATGGCGCTGGTGGGTTGGCTAAACGGGTTAGGGCTGGGTTATTACTGGTCTCTGCTGGTGGCGGGCGCGCTGTTTGTGTATCAGCAGAAACTGATCGTCAATCGCGAACGTGACGCCTGCTTTAAAGCGTTTATGAACAATAACTATGTTGGTCTGGTGCTGTTTTTAGGCCTGGCAATGAGCTACTGGCATTTTTGAGTTTGGCTTAGCCTGCAAAATAAAAACCGGTCATTTTGACCGGTTTTTTTATGCTTACTCGCCTTGTGTGGCGCTCTCGATGGTCAGACGCACATCCGACGTGACCAGTTCGGCCAGCATCTGATAGATCTTCATCGTCTCTTCCGGTTCGGCATCTCCGGTATCGCTGATATATCCCTCGTCACGCAGCGTCAGCACCAGAGAACTGAACACGGCCTTGTCGAAGAATTCTGGCGCGTTAATGCCGTGCAGGACGGAAAGACGCTGTGCCACGGTGCGGCTCTCTTTCTCCAGCGTACCGCGGTTGATAGACGGATTAGCGCTCAGCAGCCAGAAGGTAATAGCATAGCGCTGCAACGTCTCACGAGCACCCGCCGCCAGCAGCTGTAGCGTACGGGAGCGGGCCGGATTGATATGCAGTTCGTCATCGTCCAGGGTGATGAGTCCCTGGCGCTGCATTTCGCTGGCCAGTTCGTCGATCACGCCAGCGAGTTCGTCACGCTCCCAGCGCAGGAACAGCTCCGCTTTCAGCATCGGGTACAGCGCTTCAATATGCTGTTGCAGCGCGGCGCGTGAAATATGACGATGCTGGGTTACGATGGCCGCCATCAACGAAGGCAGAACCAGCATATGCGCAATGTTGTTGCGGTAGTACGTCATCAATACCGCCTGCTCGCGCGGCAGAATGATGATGTCGCCGATGGTGTCTTTCTCGACCTCAAACTTGTTCATCTGCAAGGCATGGTCAATCAATTCACTGGCGCTCTGCGCAGGAACCGTCGCATCCGGGGCATACGGTACGTTGCGCAGCAGACTCAGATAGCAATCGAGTTGTTCAGTCAACTGCTCACGGGTCAGAGAGCGCTGGCGGGAAGCCAGCAACGCGGTACAGCACAGGTTCATGGCGTTGGCTGCGCCTGCGTTGTTAATGCGTACCATCAGATCGGCGGCAATGTTATTTACCGTCGGCGTCAGCCAGGCAGGACGGATAGACTCGATAGGATCGATTGATTCACGCCACTCCGGCACATGCTGGTTGAGGTAAGTCATCAACGGCATCGGCTCGCCAAAGTTAACGTAGCCCTGACCCAGATTACGCAGTTTGCTTAAGCCACGCAGCATTTGCGGCAGGCTCTCTTTCTCTTTCGTCGCGCCCCGCAGTTCTTTCGCATACGTGCCCACTTCCATTACGTGTTCGTAGCCGATGTAGATCGGTACGAGGGTAATCGGACGCGTACCGCCGCGCAGCATCGCCTGAATGGTCATCGACAGCGTGCCGGTTTTCGGGTCGAGCAAACGACCAGTACGTGAACGACCGCCTTCGACAAAGTACTCAACCGAGTAGCCGCGGCTGAACAACTCGCCCAGATATTCGCGGAAAACAGTGGAATAAAGCTTGTTGCCCTTGAAGGTACGACGAATAAAGAACGCGCCCAGGCGGCGGAAAATCGGACCTGCCGGCCAGAAATTCAGGTTGATGCCTGCCGCGATATGCGGCGGAACCAGACCCTGATGATACAGCACGTACGACAGCAGCATATAGTCCATATGGCTGCGATGGCACGGAACATAGACGATTTCGTGTCCATCGTGTGCCAACTGGCGTACACGCTCTGCATTATGAACGTTAATCCCCTGATACAGACGGTTCCAGGTAAAGCCCAGAATACGGTCTGTCAGACGGATCATCTCGTAGGAGAAGTTGGCGGCAATCTCTTCCATCAACGCTATCGCATTTTGCTGCGCTTTTTCGTGGGAGATTTTTTTACTGCGCGCTTCATCTTCTACCGCACGCGCGATAGCTTTTGAGGCCAACAGTTTGTTAAACAGATCCTGACGGGCAGGGAGGCGCGGCCCGACTGCGGCCAGGCGCTGGCGAGCAAAGTGCATACGCGCTACGCGCGCCAATTTCTGGGCGATAATTTTATCTGTACCGTGTTCATCCGCCATGCGACGCAGGGAAACCGACGGGGAGAAGCGGACAAAGCTGTCGCGACCCAGCCAGGACACAGCAAAGAATTTTTGTACGCCGTTCAGCATACGCAGCGGCGGGTTGACCTCGCCTTTTTCGCGTCCAGGCGCACGGCCAAACATCACCGAAACCGGCACCATCTGCACATCCAGGTCTGGATTGCTGCGATGCAAGTCGAGATAGTTATGGAACAGCTTAATAGACTCTTCTTTTGGCGTGTAATAGGTGAAAACACGTGGGCCGCCGTGAATAAACACGTAGCGCGGCAATAGAGTTCCGTCTATCTCCAGCGGTTCCAGGGGATCCGGGAGATCGTGCGCCAGACATTGGGCGCGTAGCGTCAGCAAGTCTGCTTTGGAGTTGTACGGTAGGACGTACATAATGGGGCGAGAAGTATCGAGCCCCAATTCCGGTGCAGGTTCCGCCGGAATAGACTTGCTTTTTACCAGCACGCTTAATGGTAAATTCAGTAATTTGTAGTAAATTCGTGGCCAGCCGGACATAAACGATGTAAAGCCTCTGGTTAATAATGCAAATGCGCTGCAAGGATATCAGAAAGTTTAGTGAATTTCTGGTGTATCCGGTCATACTTCGCGCTGCTTTGCCACACCCTGAAACAAACGGGGTAACGTTACAATGACATTGACGCTAATAATGTAAAAAGGTTCTTTTTGATGGCCAATAATACCACTGGATTCACCCGAATTATCAAAGCTGCAGGCTATTCCTGGAAAGGTTTTCGCGCCGCATGGATTAATGAAGCGGCATTTCGCCAGGAAAGCGTTGCCGTTCTGCTAGGCGTTGCCATCGCCTGCTGGCTGGACGTCGACGCCATTACGCGTGTGTTGCTGATTGGTTCCGTGATGCTGGTGATGATCGTTGAAATTCTTAACAGTGCGATAGAGGCGGTGGTTGATCGTATCGGTTCCGAGTACCACGAACTGTCTGGTCGTGCGAAAGATATGGGGTCGGCGGCGGTATTGCTGTCAATTTTTGTCGCCCTGATCACCTGGGGCATCCTGTTGTGGTCGCATTTGCGATAAAGATTCCACAACTTCATCATTCTCCTGTTTTTTGTGCAGTTTGCGGTTCCAAAATCACCTTTAGCTGTATATACTCACAGCATAACTGTATATACACCCAGGGGGCGGAATGAAAGCGTTAACGGCCAGGCAGCAAGAGGTGTTTGATCTTATTAGAGATCACATCAGCCAGACAGGTATGCCACCGACGCGTGCGGAGATCGCGCAGCGTTTGGGGTTCCGTTCCCCAAACGCTGCTGAAGAACATCTGAAAGCGCTGGCGCGTAAAGGCGTGCTGGAAATTGTATCCGGCGCATCGCGTGGTATTCGTCTGTTGCAGGAAGAAGAAGGTTTACCGCTTGTCGGTCGCGTTGCGGCAGGGGAGCCACTTCTGGCGCAGCAACACATCGAAGGCCATTATCAGGTCGATCCTTCACTGTTCAAACCGAACGCCGATTTTCTGCTGCGCGTCAGCGGTATGTCGATGAAAGACATCGGGATTATGGACGGTGATTTGCTGGCCGTGCATAAAACACAGGATGTGCGTAACGGTCAGGTTGTTGTCGCGCGCATTGACGACGAAGTGACGGTGAAACGCCTGAAAAAACAGGGCAACAAGGTTGAGCTTCTGCCAGAAAACAGCGAATTCAAACCGATTGTGGTCGACCTGCGCGAGCAAAACTTCACTATTGAAGGGCTGGCGGTAGGCGTCATTCGTAACGGTGAATGGCTGTAATCACAGGTTGCTTTCCCGACAGCCGGATAAGACGTTTGCGTCGCCATCCGGCAACTAGCCCGGTGGTGCTGTGCTTACCGGGCCTGAGCAACATCTTCCAGTACGTCTAACTTCTTTTCAGGCGCTATTTCATGCCTTTCTTTACCTCCTCCGACAAAGCACTCTGGCGTCTAGCCTTACCGATGATCTTCTCCAATATCACCGTTCCCTTGCTGGGATTGGTCGATACTGCGGTCATTGGTCATCTGGATAGCCCGATTTATCTTGGCGGCGTTGCCGTTGGCGCCACCGCGACCAGTTTTCTCTTTATGCTGCTGCTTTTTTTACGCATGAGCACCACGGGCCTTACCGCCCAGGCATTTGGCGCGAAAAATCCGCAGGCACTGGCGCGTGCGCTGGTGCAGCCGCTAATGCTGGCGCTGGGTGCGGGGCTGCTTATCGCACTGTTTCGTACGCCGATTATCGATCTGGCTCTGCATATTGTCGGGGGAAGTGAAGCGGTACTGGAGCAGGCCCGACGTTTCCTGGAAATCCGTTGGTTAAGCGCACCCGCGTCTCTGGCGAATCTGGTGCTGCTCGGCTGGCTGCTTGGCGTTCAGTATGCGCGGGCGCCGGTTATCCTGCTGATAGTCGGTAATGTTCTCAACATTGTGCTCGATTTATGGCTGGTAATGGGCCTGCATATGAACGTGCAGGGCGCGGCGCTGGCAACGGTCATTGCTGAATACGCCACCTTGCTGATCGGTCTGTTAATGGTCCGCAAAGTCCTGCATATGCGCGGAATTTCGCTGGCAATGTTGAAACAAGCGTGGCGTGGCAATTTCCGCCGCTTACTGGCGCTTAACCGCGACATCATGCTGCGCTCGCTGTTGCTGCAGCTCTGTTTTGGTGCCATTACGGTGCTGGGCGCACGTCTGGGGAGCGATATCATTGCGGTAAATGCTGTTCTGATGACTCTACTGACTTTTACCGCCTACGCGCTGGACGGGTTTGCCTACGCAGTGGAAGCGCATTCTGGTCAGGCCTATGGTGCACGGGATGGCAGCCAGTTACTGGATGTCTGGCGCGCAGCCTGTCGACAGTCCGGTCTTGTGGCGATTCTGTTTTCGCTGGTTTATGCCCTGTTTGGCGAGCACATTATAGCGTTGCTAACCTCGCTCCCGCAGATTCAACTGCTGGCCGATCGCTATCTTATCTGGCAGGTGATTTTGCCGCTGGTTGGCGTCTGGTGTTATTTGCTGGACGGTATGTTTATCGGCGCAACACGGGCTGCAGAAATGCGCAACAGCATGGCCGTTGCCGCCGCGGGATTCGCATTAACGTTGCTGGCTCTACCGCTGCTGGGTAACCACGGCTTGTGGCTGGCGCTCACCGTGTTTCTTGCCCTGCGCGGGCTTTCGCTGGCCTTTATCTGGCGACGTCACTGGCGCAACGGGACGTGGTTCGTTGAAGCCTGACGGTTAAAAATTCTGAATAGTGAATCGAATGCCGAATCAGTGACTACACTTATTCTCACGTCCAGCAGAAAAGATAGCAGAGTTGGACGAGATACTCTGGCTATTCACAACCTAACGATGAGGATTTGATGATGAATAAAGACGAAGTCGGCGGTAACTGGAAACAGTTCAAAGGTAAAGTGAAAGAGCAATGGGGCAAACTGACCGACGATGATATGACGGTCATTGAAGGCAAACGTGACCAGCTGGTCGGTAAAGTCCAGGAGCGTTACGGTTATGCAAAAGATCAGGCGGAGAAAGAAGTCACTGACTGGGAAACCCGCAACGATTACCGCTGGTAATTAGTCCCCTCCTGAGAGTACAGGGATGTACGCTCTCTTGCTTAGCGACCGACTTTCTTTTTCACCAGAATTGAGTGGTCATGCTGGCATTCGCCTGGATGGCGACAGGCTTCAACCTCCACGCATGCCGGGCAGAGTCCGTGAGCTTCAATCACGTTATGCCGCAGAGCAAAACCCATTTTTGCCGCCAGCATATGCATGATGTCTTCCACACCTTCCGCACACTCTTCTTTTACCACGCCACAGCGATCGCAAATAAACATCGCAGAACTGTGGGTCGGTTGATCGAACAGGTGACACAGCACGTAGCTGTTGGTCGATTCCACTTTATGTACAAAACCTTGTTCCAGCAGAAAATCGAGCGCACGATAAACGGTTGGCGGCTTGGCCTGCGGCTCGGTTTCCCGTAGCAGGTCGAGCAGGTCGTAAGCGCTAATGGCGCCTTCCTGCAGGCTCATCAGGCGCAGCACTTCGAGGCGCTGTGGCGTTAGCCGCACGTTGCGTTGCGCACAGAGTTTTTCAGCTTGAGCCAATAACTCCTGCGTGGTGGTTTTGTCCATTTGGCGCCTCGATTTGTGTGAAAGGTTAATCCCTTACTTTATCATGTTCTGCATAAAACGCCGAGATCCGCCGCTGTGTGCTATACCTGACGCATCGTATTCTGGAGAATCAACATGAAAAGACCCGACTGTATTCGCCACTGGCGAGAGGTGGAGGGGGCTGATGACTCCACCTACCCCGACAGCAATGAACTTTTTGCTATTGGCGCGCCGCTTGCCCGTAAACTGGGGTTAGGAAGACTGGGTATTCATCATGAACGCCTGCCGCCGGGGCGTCGCACATCTTATCCTCATGCGGAAAGCGATGAAGAAGAGTTTATCTATGTGCTGGAAGGCTATCCGGAAGCTTGGATCAACGGTTATTTATGGAAGCTCGAGCCTGGCGACAGCGTCGGTTTTCCGGCTGGAACCGGGGTATGTCACACCTTTATCAATAACACCAGTGAAGAGGTGCGCCTGCTGGTCGTGGGTGAGGCAAACAAAAAATATAATCGCATTTATTACCCGCTTAATCCGGTCTATGCCGCCACGCGCGAGGATCGCTGGGTTGACCATCCGCCGCAGTTTTTTGGCCCACATGACGGCAAGCCGGGGCGCAAATAACGCACTGCGAGAATATGCTGCGGTAGCCACGATGATGAGGCGCACTATCGCACCGGTCTATGCTATAGTAGCGCCCCTTTTTTAACCGGATGCTTGAATATTCGCCATGCTGCCTGAATCTCAGTCTACCGCTTTTCCCGCTCATCGTTTTTCTATCGCGCCGATGCTCGACTGGACGGACAGACATTGCCGCTACTTTTTGCGCTTACTGTCCCGCCAGACGCTGCTGTATACGGAGATGGTGACCACCGGAGCGATCATTCATGGTAAAGGCGATTATCTGGCGTATAGCGAAGAAGAACATCCGGTGGCGTTGCAACTGGGCGGGAGCGATCCTGCTGCGCTGGCGCAGTGTGCGAAGCTCGCTGAACAGCGGGGCTATGACGAAATTAACCTCAATGTGGGTTGTCCTTCCGACCGCGTACAGAATGGCATGTTTGGCGCCTGCCTGATGGGGAATGCGCAACTGGTCGCCGATTGCGTCAAGGCGATGCGCGATGTGGTGTCGATTCCGGTGACGGTGAAGACCCGAATCGGCATTGATGATCAGGACAGCTACGAATTCCTGTGCGACTTCATCAACACGGTGTCTGGCAACGGCGAATGCGAGATGTTTATCATCCACGCCCGCAAGGCCTGGCTGTCCGGGTTAAGCCCGAAAGAAAACCGCGAGATCCCACCGTTGGATTATGACCGTGTTTATCAGTTAAAGCGTGATTTCCCGCATCTGACGATGTCGATCAACGGCGGTATTAAATCGCTGGAGGAAGCGAAAAAGCATCTGCAACATATGGATGGCGTGATGGTGGGGCGTGAAGCCTATCAAAATCCCGGAATTCTGGCGTCGGTCGACCGCGAAATTTTTGCTGCCGCTACCCATGATGCCGATCCGGTCGCCGTGGTGCGTGCCATGTACCCATATATTGAGCGTGAACTGAGTCAGGGCACTTATCTGGGGCATGTCACACGCCATATGCTGGGACTGTTTCAGGGGATCCCCGGCGCACGTCAGTGGCGTCGTTACCTGAGTGAGAACGCGCATAAAGCCGGAGCCGATATTAACGTCCTGGAACATGCTTTGAAGCTGGTGACCGATAAGCGTTAGTTTCTCACTAATAGTTAGTTAATTTCACCACGCCCTGTGCTTTGTCACGGGGCGTTGTGTTTATAAATCAGTAGATTAACTTTGGCATGTTTCTTGTAAAGGAATGGAGAGTATTTCATTTCGGGAGAGAGTCATGCTGGAACTACTTTTTGTGATTGGATTTTTTATCATGCTGATGGTCACCGGCGTATCGTTGCTGGGGGTGCTGGCCGCGCTGGTGGTAGCCACCGCCGTGATGTTTTTGGGCGGACTATTTGCCTTGATGATTAAACTGTTGCCCTGGCTGCTATTGGCCGTTGCCGTGGTGTGGGTGATCAAGGCGATAAAAGCGCCAAAAGTCCCACAGTATCAGCGCAATAACCGCCGATTTTACTAAGGTATTGAGTGGTCCGTCACAACCTGAAACATTGCCTTTAGAACCAAATAGGAATTGATTATCAAATCTGTCACTATTGCCAGGTTAACGAATTCATCGAGCTGTACCCTACATACAGCCGAACTAAAAAAAGAAAGGGCTTCCTGCGGGAAGCCCTAATTCTTTACGGGATTAGCAGACTCGATCCCTGCGTGGCGCGACTTTCCAGCACTTCATGGGCACGCTGCGCGTCGTGCAGCGCAAATGTCTGACCAGGTGCGACATCCACTTTTATGACCCCACTGGCAATCAATGAGAAAAGCTCATTACTGGCTTCGGTTAATTCGCGGTGGTTGGTGATGTAACCCTGCAGAGAGGGACGGGTCACGTATAGCGAACCTTTCTGATTCAGAATCCCTAAATTTACACCGGTCACTGGTCCGGACGCGTTGCCAAAACTGACCATCAGTCCGCGGCGCTGCAGACAATCGAGAGACGCCTCCCAGGTATCTTTCCCCACCGAGTCGTACACCACCCGCACTTTTTTACCGCCGGTGATCTCTTTTACCCGCTCAACAATGCTTTCTTCACGATAGTTAATTACCTGCCACGCGCCGGCCTGCTGCGCAATTTGCGCTTTTTGCGCATTGCCGACGGTGCCAATCAGTTTCGCTCCCAACGCTTTCGCCCACTGACAAGCGATCAGACCGACGCCACCTGCGGCTGCGTGGAATAAAAACGGTTCGTCAGGCTGGATTTCATAGGTTTTGCGTAACAGGTAAAAAACGGTCAGCCCCTTCAGAAACGAGGCGGCTGCCTGTTCAAATGAGATAGCGTTAGGCAGAATAGCGGCTTTATCAGCCGGCACGTTATGCACTGAGCTGTAAGCGCCAAGCGCAGACTGAGCATACACCACGCGATCGCCAGCTTTAATGTGCGTCACTTTGCTGCCAACTTTGCTGACCACGCCCGCGGCTTCGGTACCCAGACCGCTGGGCAGAGAAGGTGGTGGATAAAGACCACTGCGGATGTAGGTATCGATGTAGTTGATCCCAATCGCTTTATTCTCGACCTGGATTTCGTTTTCCGCCGGGTCAACTGGCGTAAACTCCACAGCCTTGAGTACATCAGGCCCACCATGCTTGTGAAATTCAATACGTGTTGCCATGCTTCCTCCAAAAGAAATGTGGTAATCTTTCGACCCAATCATTATCTCGGTAACTCCATTCACTATGGCAGGAAATAAACCCTTCAACAAACAACAGACTGATGCTCGTGAGCGCGATCCCCAGGTCGCCGGGCTGAAAGTACCGCCGCACTCGATTGAAGCGGAACAGTCGGTGTTGGGCGGTTTAATGCTGGATAACGAACGCTGGGATGACGTGGCCGAACGCGTGGTGGCGGAAGATTTTTATACCCGCCCGCACCGGCATATCTTCACGGAAATGCATCGCTTGCAGGAGATGGGAAAACCCATCGATCTGATTACTCTGGCAGAGTCGCTGGAAGTTCAGGGCCAGTTGGACAGCGTCGGCGGTTTTGCGTACCTGGCTGAGTTATCGAAAAATACGCCAAGTGCGGCCAACATTAGCGCTTATGCGGATATCGTTCGCGAACGTGCCGTTGTCCGTGACATGATTTCGGTCGCGAACGAAATTGCGGAAGCCGGATTCGATCCGCAAGGACGCTCCAGTGAAGATCTGTTGGACCTTGCGGAATCCCGCGTCTTTAAAATCGCTGAAAGCCGCGCCAACAAAGACGAAGGCCCGAAAAACATTACCGATGTGCTCGACGCCACCGTCGCGCGTATCGAGCAGCTATTCCAGCAGCCGCACGACGGCGTTACCGGGGTGAACACCGGTTATGACGACCTCAACAAAAAAACCGCTGGTTTGCAGCCGTCAGACCTCATCATCGTCGCTGCGCGTCCGTCGATGGGTAAAACGACATTTGCAATGAACCTCGTCGAAAACGCGGCGATGTTGCAGGATAAGCCAGTTCTTATCTTTAGTCTGGAAATGCCCTCAGAACAGATCATGATGCGTTCCCTGGCCTCGCTCTCACGCGTAGACCAAACCAAAATCCGTACCGGTCAACTGGATGACGAAGACTGGGCGCGAATTTCCGGAACAATGGGTATTTTGCTGGAGAAACGAAACATCTATATTGATGACTCCTCCGGCCTGACGCCAACGGAAGTGCGTTCGCGTGCCCGTCGTATCGCCCGTGAACACGGCGGTATCGGACTTATCATGATCGACTACCTGCAGCTGATGCGCGTGCCGTCGCTTTCCGACAACCGTACGCTGGAAATTGCTGAAATTTCCCGCTCGCTGAAAGCGTTAGCGAAAGAACTGCATGTACCGGTGGTGGCGCTGTCGCAGCTTAACCGCTCTCTGGAACAACGCGCCGACAAGCGTCCGGTCAACTCAGATCTGCGTGAATCCGGCTCCATCGAGCAGGATGCCGACTTAATCATGTTTATCTATCGTGATGAGGTTTATCACGAAAACAGCGACTTAAAAGGCATCGCCGAAATTATTATTGGTAAGCAGCGTAACGGTCCGATCGGAACGGTTCGCCTGACGTTTAACGGACAGTGGTCGCGATTCGACAACTATGCCGGTCCTCAATATGACGATGAGTAATTTCTAAGGAATACAAATGCAAGCGGCAACTGTAGTTATTAACCGCCGCGCTCTGCGACACAACCTGCAACGTCTGCGTGAACTGGCTCCTGCCAGTAAACTGGTTGCGGTCGTGAAAGCGAACGCTTACGGCCATGGTCTGTTAGAGACCGCGCGAACGCTCCCCGATGCGGACGCTTTTGGTGTCGCTCGTCTTGAAGAAGCCCTGCGGCTGCGCGCGGGAGGCATCACGCAGCCCATCCTGCTGCTGGAGGGGTTTTTTGATGCCTCCGATCTACCGACTATTTCCGCGCAGCGTCTGCATACTGCCGTCCACAACCTGGAGCAGCTCGAGGCCCTGGAGGCCGCAAAACTGGCTGAACCCGTTACCGTCTGGATGAAGCTCGACACCGGCATGCACCGCCTGGGCGTGCGTCCTGAGCAGGCTGAAGCGTTTTATCAGCGCCTGACGCAATGTGAAAATGTGCGCCAGCCGGTCAATATCGTCAGCCACTTTGCACGCGCGGACGAGCCTGAGTGTGGCGCGACTGAAAAGCAGCTCGATATCTTTAATCGCTTCTGTGAAGGCAAACCGGGGCAGCGTTCGATTGCCGCATCCGGCGGTATTCTGCTGTGGCCGCAGTCTCACTTCGACTGGGCGCGCCCGGGGCTGATTCTGTACGGCGTATCACCGCTGGAAAACCACTCTATCGGTGCCGATTTTGGCTGCCAGCCGGTGATGTCGCTAACCTCCAGCCTGATTGCGGTGCGTGATCACAAAGCGGGCGAACCGGTCGGCTATGGCGGTACCTGGCAGAGCGAGCGCGACACGCGTTTAGGCGTGGTGGCGATGGGTTATGGCGATGGTTACCCGCGTGCGGCGCCGTCTGGGACACCGGTGCTGGTCAATGGCCGTGAAGTGCCGATCGTGGGTCGCGTCGCGATGGATATGATCTGCGTCGATTTAGGTCCCGGGGCGCAGGATAAGGCCGGTGATTCTGTGATTCTTTGGGGTGAAGGTTTGCCCGTTGAACGGATTGCTGAAATGACGAAAGTTAGTGCTTACGAACTTATCACACGCCTGACCTCAAGGGTGGCGATGAAGTATATCGACTAAGTTCATGACATGCCGGACAGGCGGGAACCCCGCCATCCGGCAATATGCTCGCCAACTGCAACATCCTCTCGATCTTCTTCCGCTTCCGGTTTATTGTGTTCTTATCCTCTGCCTGTAAACCTGGAGAACCACCTCGTGTTTCAAAAAGTTGACGCCTACGCTGGCGACCCGATTTTATCGCTCATGGAGCGATTCAAAGAAGATTCACGTAGCGACAAAGTGAACCTCAGCATTGGCCTGTACTACAACGAAGACGGCATTATTCCTCAGCTTAAAGCGGTGGCGGAGGCGGAAGCCCGACTCAATGCCAAACCGCATGGCGCTTCGTTGTATCTACCGATGGAAGGTCTGAACACGTATCGCCATACCATTGCGCCGCTGTTGTTTGGCGCGGATCATCCGGTTCTCCAGCAACAGCGTGTCGCAACCATTCAGACGCTGGGTGGTTCCGGGGCGCTAAAAATTGGCGCAGACTTCCTGAAACGCTATTTCCCTGACTCTGGTGTGTGGGTTAGCGATCCGACATGGGAAAACCATATCGCGATTTTTGAAGGGGCTGGATTCGAAGTGAGTACTTACCCTTGGTATGACAACGAAACCAACGGGGTACGTTTCAATGACCTGCTGGCCACGCTGAATACCTTACCAGCGCGCAGCATCGTGCTGCTGCATCCGTGCTGCCATAACCCGACCGGAGCAGATTTAACCCCTGCGCAATGGGATGCTGTTATTGAGATTCTGAAATCGCGCGATCTGATCCCGTTTCTCGACATTGCTTATCAGGGCTTTGGCGGGGGAATGCAAGACGATGCTTATGCGATCCGCGCCATTGCCAGCGCCGGGTTACCGGCTCTGGTCAGCAACTCATTTTCTAAAATCTTCTCTTTATACGGCGAGCGCGTCGGTGGGTTGTCTGTGGTATGTGAAGACGCCGATGCCGCCAGCCGCGTTCTGGGGCAATTAAAAGCGACCGTACGTCGTAACTACTCCAGCCCGCCGAACTTTGGTGCGCAGGTGGTCGCTACGGTACTGGGTGATGACGCGCTGAAAGCCAGCTGGCTTGCAGAAGTCGAAGAGATGCGGACCCGCATCCTGGCAATGCGCCAGGAGCTGGTTAACGTGCTGAGCGCTGAAATCCCTGACCGTAACTTTGATTACCTGCTGCAACAGCGCGGAATGTTCAGCTATACCGGGCTTAGCGCCGCTCAGGTCGATCGCCTGCGTGATGAGTTTGGCGTGTACCTGATTGCCAGCGGTCGTATGTGCGTGGCCGGATTGAATCACGCTAACGTGCAGCGCGTGGCGAAGGCATTTGCTGCCGTTATTTAACCAGGTTTGTTATTTCTCGCACAGTGTTGCCGGATGGCGGCGTAAACGCCTTATCCGGCCTACAAAGTCAGTGGATTTTTCGTTTGTAGGCCTGATGAGCGTTGCGCTATCAGGCACGCTTTTCTGTGTGATCGTGCTCTTTTTCTGTAACAAAACCAGAGAAAATCCTTCCTTTCCCTTCCCTCAGGGGGTAAGGTCAGATAGTTTTTTGACCAGTTGTTAATAAAAAAATGATCACTAACTGACTACTTAGGGAAAAATATGCGCAAGTTTACGTTGGCACTGAGTGCCGTTTGTTTATTGTTCACGTTAAATCAGCCTGCTCAGGCATTAGTTTCTTCTCCCTCGCAGCTCAATCCAGGCACCAACGTTGCAAAACTCGCCGAGCAGGCTCCCATTCACTGGGTTTCCGTGGCGCAAATTGAAAACAGTCTGACAGGCCGCCCGCCGATGGCCGTCGGGTTTGATATCGATGACACCGTCCTTTTTTCCAGCCCTGGCTTCTGGCGCGGTAAGAAAACGTACTCTCCGGACAGTGAAGATTACCTGAAGAATCCGGCTTTCTGGGAGAAAATGAACAACGGCTGGGACGAGTTCAGTATTCCAAAAGAAGTGGCGCGTCAGTTGATTGATATGCATGTGCGTCGTGGCGATAGTATTTTCTTCGTCACCGGACGTAGCCCGACGAAGACTGAAACGGTATCGAAAACGCTGGCTGATAACTTTCACATCCCAGCCGCCAATATGAATCCGGTTATTTTTGCCGGCGACAAGCCGGGCCAGAACACCAAAACGCAGTGGTTACAGGATAAAAACGTGCGCATGTTCTACGGCGATTCTGACAATGACATCACCGCCGCTCTCGACGTGGGTATTCGCGGTATTCGTATTTTACGTGCCTCCAACTCCACCTATAAACCGCTACCCCAGGCTGGCGCGTTTGGTGAAGAGGTGATCGTAAATTCTGAGTATTAAAGGCGCAGGCTGCTATTTGGTGGTTTTTTAAACAAATTTGCGTTACTGGCTTTTACCTTTTGCGGACTTGCTGCACACTGAATAAAAGATGTTCTCATTAGGCGAGTGCTGGTAAGGGGAATAAAGATGACGAATTCGGAGTTGCTGCAATACTGCATGGCAAAAACGGGCGCGGAGCAGAGCGTGCACAGTGACTGGAAAGCCACACAAATCAAAGTCGAAGATGTACTCTTTGCCATGGTAAAAGAGGTAGAAGAACGCCCGGCGGTCTCTCTGAAAACCAGCCCTGAACTGGCGGAATTACTGCGTCAGCAGCATAGCGATGTACGACCAAGCAGGCATCTGAATAAAGCGCACTGGAGCACGGTGTATCTGGACGGCTCGCTGCCGGATTCGCAGATTTATTATCTGGTTGATGCCTCTTATCAGCTGGCGGTGAACACGCTGCCGGAAGATAAACGCCGGATACTGGCGCAGCCCTGATAAGCGCTGCGCCATTGGGCATGATTACAACAACGGTTTGAGGAAGCGTGCCGTGTGTGAAGCTTCACACTCGGCGACAGTTTCTGGTGTGCCGGAGACCAGAATTTCCCCGCCGCCGCTACCGCCTTCCGGACCGAGATCGACAATCCAGTCCGCCGTTTTAATCACGTCCAGATTGTGCTCAATCACCACGATGGTGTTGCCCTGATCGCGCAACTGATGCAGCACGTCCAGCAACTGCTGAATATCCGCAAAATGCAGACCGGTGGTCGGCTCATCAAGGATATACAACGTCTGCCCGGTGCCGCGTTTTGACAGTTCGCGCGCCAGCTTCACGCGCTGCGCTTCGCCGCCGGAGAGCGTAGTGGCCGACTGGCCGAGACGGATATACGTCAGGCCCACATCCATCAGCGTTTGTAGCTTACGCGCCAGCGCCGGGACGGCATCGAAGAACTCGCGTGCTTCTTCAATGGTCATATCCAGCACTTCGTGGATGGTCTTGCCCTTGTACTTAATCTCCAGCGTTTCGCGGTTATAGCGCTTGCCTTTACACTGGTCGCACGGCACGTAGATATCCGGCAGGAAGTGCATTTCAACTTTGATCACGCCGTCGCCCTGACAGGCTTCACAGCGTCCGCCGCGAACGTTAAAGCTGAAACGACCCGGCGTGTAGCCGCGCGCGCGGGATTCTGGTACGCCAGCGAACAGTTCGCGCACCGGCGTAAACACACCGGTGTAGGTTGCCGGGTTGGATCGCGGAGTACGACCAATCGGGCTTTGGTCAATGTCGATCACTTTGTCGAAATGTTCCAGGCCCTGAACATCGCGGTACGGCGCAGGTTCAGCCAGCGTGGCGCCGTTCAGCGCCGTCTGTGCAATCGGGAACAGCGTGTCATTGATCAGCGTCGATTTACCCGAACCGGAAACCCCGGTAATGCAGGTGAACAGGCCAACCGGCAGCGTCAGGGTGACATCTTTCAGGTTGTTGCCGCGTGCGCCGGTTAGCTTCAGCACTTTTTCCGGATCGGCTGCCACGCGCTGTTTCGGTACTTCAATTTTACGCTTACCGCTCATGTACTGGCCGGTCAGCGACTCAGGCACCGCCATGATGTCATTGAGCGTCCCTTCGGCAACCACCTGGCCGCCGTGAACGCCAGCGCCCGGGCCGATATCGATAACGTGGTCAGCGGCGCGAATCGCATCTTCATCGTGCTCGACCACAATCACGGTATTACCCAGATTACGCAGATGGATGAGCGTGCCCAACAGACGTTCGTTATCGCGCTGATGCAGACCAATAGACGGTTCATCCAGCACGTACATCACGCCGACCAGACCCGCGCCGATCTGGCTCGCCAGGCGAATACGTTGGGCTTCGCCGCCGGAGAGCGTTTCCGCTGAACGCGACAGCGTCAGGTAGTTGAGGCCGACGTTAACCAGAAACTTCAGACGATCGCCAATCTCTTTCAGGATTTTCTCTGCAATCTTCGCTCGCTGGCCGGCAAGCTTCAGGTTGTTGAAGAAATCCATCGCATGGCCGATGCTCATGTCGGAAATTGCGGGCAGCGGCGTATTCTCGACAAATACGTGACGGGCTTCCCGGCGCAAACGCGTCCCTTCACAGCTGGCGCACGGGCGGTTGCTGATGAATTTGGCTAATTCCTCACGTACTGCGCTGGATTCCGTCTCTTTATAACGGCGCTCCATATTGTGCAATACGCCTTCGAACGGATGGCGACGTACGGACGTATCGCCGCGATCGTTCATGTATTTAAATTCGATATTCTCTTTACCGGAACCGTACAGCACCACTTTATGCACGGTGGGGGTCAGGCTTGCCCATGGGGCTTCGACGTCGAATTTATAGTGTTCCGCCAGTGACTTAAGCATCTGGAAGTAGTAGAAGTTGCGGCGATCCCAGCCGCGGATAGCGCCGCCGGCCAGCGACAGTTCCGGGTTTTGAATCACCCGGTCAGGATCGAAATACTGTTGTACGCCGAGGCCGTCACAGGTCGGGCATGCGCCCGCCGGGTTGTTGAATGAAAACAGACGCGGTTCCAGTTCGCGCATGCTGTAACCGCAGATCGGGCAGGCGAAGTTGGCGGAGAACAGCAGCTCTTCCGCTTTCGGGTCGTCCATATCGGCAACCACCGCCGTACCACCGGACAGTTCCAGCGCGGTTTCAAACGATTCCGCCAGGCGCTGGGTAAGATCGTCACGTACTTTAAAGCGGTCAATCACCACTTCGATGGTGTGTTTCTTTTGCAGCTCAAGCTTGGGCGGATCGGACAGGTCGCACACTTCCCCGTCGATACGGGCACGGATATAGCCCTGGCCTGCCAGGTTTTCCAGCGTTTTAGTGTGCTCCCCTTTACGCTCTTTAATAATCGGCGCCAGCAGCATCAGACGTTTACCTTCCGGCTGCGACAGGACGTTGTCCACCATCTGACTCACGGTCTGCGCCGCCAGGGGAACGTCGTGATCCGGACAGCGCGGTTCGCCAACGCGGGCAAACAGCAGGCGCAGATAGTCGTGAATTTCGGTAATCGTACCTACCGTGGATCGCGGGTTATGGGACGTCGATTTTTGTTCAATTGAGATGGCGGGAGACAGCCCCTCAATGTGGTCGACATCCGGCTTTTCCATCAGCGACAGAAACTGACGCGCATACGCGGAAAGGGATTCAACGTAACGACGCTGCCCTTCGGCATATAAGGTGTCGAAAGCGAGCGAAGATTTGCCTGAGCCCGAAAGCCCGGTGACGACAATCAGCTTGTCGCGCGGGATGACGAGGTTGATGTTTTTGAGATTATGGGTGCGGGCGCCCCGAACTTCGATCTTATCCATTCATCTTTCCCGGATTAAACGCTTTTTTGCCTGGCTGCATGGTGCTACCGGCGATCACAAACGGTTAATTATGACACAACCTGACCTGAATGGATATACAGTATTGGAATGCAAAACGCAGATGCTTGTGCAACAATGCCTGTCCGGGGTTGTTTACTGGAATCGACCTCGCAACGTAGTAAAAGCGCTATTGGAAATGCTACAATCCCGCGCTTACACTTATTCAGTAACGTTTTTCAGGAGACACGATCATGGCCAGCAGAGGCGTAAACAAGGTGATTCTCGTCGGTAATCTGGGCCAGGACCCGGAAGTACGCTATATGCCGAATGGTGGCGCAGTTGCCAACATTACGCTGGCTACTTCCGAATCCTGGCGTGATAAAGCGACCGGCGAAATGAAAGAGCAGACTGAATGGCACCGTGTTGTGCTGTTCGGCAAACTGGCAGAAGTAGCCAGCGAATATCTGCGTAAAGGTTCTCAGGTCTATATTGAAGGCCAGCTGCGTACCCGCAAATGGACCGATCAGTCCGGCGTAGAAAAGTACACCACTGAAGTTGTGGTTAACGTTGGCGGCACCATGCAAATGCTGGGCGGCCGTCAGGGTGGTGGCGCTCCGGCAGGCGGTGGTCAGCAGCAGGGTGGTTGGGGTCAGCCTCAGCAGCCGCAGGGCGGCAATCAGTTCAGCGGCGGCGCGCAGTCTCGCCCGCAGCAGTCAGCTCCGGCAGCGCCGTCTAACGAGCCGCCGATGGATTTCGACGACGATATTCCGTTCTAACTTTTCTGCTTTATACGAAAAATTATGGCTACCTCAAAACAGGGGTAGCCATATGTAATTTTTATCAGTTTAACACCATCGGCCAGTCTGGCGGTGTGTGGCTCATCACTTCAACCATCACGTTTTCAATGTTCTTCCAGATTGCGGACATATCCACCAGGGTTATGCCGAGCAGCCCGGTTGCAAACCAGCAGGCGAAAACCAGTCCCAAACCGCTACTAATGACGGCCAGGCCAATATAATCTGATTTACGAAAACGGATATTGAGCGTACTGGCTAAAAACATCAGCACCGCGCTGAGTAGCTGCCATCGCAGAAGAACCACGCCAGTTGTTATCGTTGCCATGAAAAAACGTCCTCAGAAAGTCTTGATGCCCATGACAGCGCGGGGGTGTTCACCGAGGGTGTAGTACTCTGGCTCTCGACGGGCAATAACACGAATGAAACATTGTTTCTGTTACATGAATTGTGTGAACTATATCACATTTGCTCGTTTGTTCACCAGTGTTAGAGGTTATTTTTGCAAGGTAATAGCCATGCTTTCTATATGGTTATGTTTAATAAAAAAAACCGATAACAAATAATCTAATAAAAAGATGCATATTAATTACCTGTTATGTTTATCCTAAATTATTCGTTAAAAAATTTAATGAATTTCTTAAACGCGACCAGGATAATGCTCATAAAAAATTACTACTTGTTGATAATAATGTTATGAAATAAGCATAACTTTAAGTTTGCCTTACGGAAAAATAATATCATCATCAACTATTATCAGATTTTTACATAGAGAAGTCTGTTGCTAATAATGATAGATTCATGCAACTTAATCAGTCAGTGTTTATAGCATCCCGCCTAATGGGTTCTGGCATATACGAAACAGGGAAATAGGGCTGACATGAATCACAGTGCGCGACGCAAGATGCTGAAGTTCTTCGGAACATTCATGGTGGTATTGCTCCCCGTGGTACTGGCGTTATGGTTTGCTCACATCCGGGCGATGTCCGAAACCCGTAATCAACTCAGCTCTTTTGCTCAACTGGTGTTAAATAAAACGGAATTGGTGATCTTCCAGGCCGATTTAGCGCGTGATATGGCCCAGTTGTACCAGGGTAAGATGTGTACTCCTGCCCATCAGAAAAGTATGCTGAATATTATTCGTGGTCGTTTATATATCAGTGAGCTAATTTATGCGCAGGGCGATCATTTTTTGTGCTCTACGTCAATGATGCCGCGAGTCCCATATATTATGGCGACAGCCGACTATAAACGCGCGCCGGACGTCTCCATCTATTACTACCGCGATACCCCCTTTTTCGCTGGCTACAAAATGACGTACATGCAACGGGGAAACTACGTTGTCGTCATCAATCCATTATCTTACAGCGAAGTCATGTCAGATGATCCGGATCTGTCATGGGGGGTGTATGACACGGTAACGGATACCTTTTTCTCTTCCAGCGAAGGGGCGAATATTGCGCAATTCTCGCCGCTGATACGCGATGAGGCCTCAACATTCCAGCAGGGCGAGCGCTTCTATACCATCGTACATTCAGAAAAACGACCCATCGCGATTATTGTTTCGATCTCTGACGCTCGTGTGAATCAGATTTTCTATCATGAGGCGGCGTTAACGATCCCCTTTGGGATTATCTGCAGCATCCTGATACTGCTCATGTGGTGGCGCACGCGTCAGGAATATCTCTCTCCCCGCCGCTTATTAAAACGTGCGATCAAGAAACGTCAGCTTTGCCTGTACTACCAGCCGATCATTGACATCAAAAATGGACAATGTGTCGGGGCGGAGGCTTTGCTACGCTGGCCAGGCTGTAAAGGTGAGGTGATGAGCCCAACGGAGTTTATTCCGCTGGCGGAAAAAGAGGGAATGATTGAGCAGATCACGGATTACGTTGTTGAGGAAGTCTTCAACGATTTGGGGTATTTTCTTTCGGCGAATCCTCAGTTGTCTATCTCGATTAACCTCTCTGCTTCTGACTTTCATTCATCACGACTGATTGCCCTGATTGCTGAAAAAAATCATGAGTACTCCGTGGCGGCCCAGCAAATTAAAGTTGAGGTTACAGAGCGTGGCTTTATCGATGTACATAAAATGACGCCCATCATCCAGGCGTTCCGCCAGGCCGGTTTTGAAGTGGCGTTTGACGATTTTGGCACGGGATATTCTAACCTCCATAATTTGTCAGCATTGAATATCGATATCCTGAAGATCGACAAATCGTTTATTAGCACGCTGGCCACTAACAGCACCAGTCACTTGATTGCCGAACATATCATCGAGATGGCGCAAAGCTTAAACCTGAAGACGGTTGCGGAAGGGGTGGAAACGGCGGAGCAAATCGCGTGGTTGCTTGAACGCGGCGTACAGTATTGCCAGGGCTGGTATTTTGCGAAGGCGCTGCCGCCGCAGGAGTTCATGGATTGGATAAAACGCTCGCCCGCCATACTGACGCAGAGCGGGCAATAATTTTACAGGCGGTGGCGGTAATCGCTGGGAGTACGATCAAACTCTCGGCGAAATACGCGCGAGAAGGTTTGCTGCGATACATAGCCAAGATCCATCGCAATATCGAAAATAGGCCGTTCGGTCGTCCGTAGTTCAACGGCGGCCAGCAGAAGCCGACGTTGGCGGATGTAGTCACCCAGCGTCTGGCGCATCACCGTGCGGAACATTCTCTGCAAATACCACTTTGAGTAACCTGATTTTTTCGCAACCGCCTCAATGTTCAGCGGTTGATCGATATGTTCATCAATCCATTCAATAAGGGTCTGAATAATCTGCTGATGGGACATAGAGTTGCCTCTTTCTCAGTGTTCGATTCGTCGTTTTGTCTGTGGGCGAGTATAATTCCTCAAGTTAACTTGAGGTAAAGCGATTTATGGAAAAGAAATTACCCCGGATAAAAGCGCTGCTCACGCCAGGTGAAGTTGCAAAGCGTAGCGGTGTGGCGGTATCGACCCTGCATTTCTATGAAAGCAAAGGATTAATCAGCAGTATGCGCAACAGCGGCAATCAGCGTCGATACAAACGCGATGTGTTGCGTTATGTAGCGATTATCAAGATTGCCCAACGTATCGGCATTCCACTGGCCACCATCGGCGACGCGTTAGGCGTATTACCTGAAGGGCATTCGCTCAGCGCCAAAGAGTGGAAGCAACTCTCTTCGCAATGGCGCGAGGAGTTAGACCGACGCATTCATACTCTGGTGGCGTTACGCGATGAACTGGATGGGTGTATTGGCTGCGGCTGTTTATCCCGCAGTGATTGCCCGTTGCGTAACCCCGGCGATCAGCTTGGCGAGCAGGGGACCGGGGCGCGCCTGCTGGAAGACGATTGATTGGTATAAAACTAAAGCGCCACAGAGGGCGCTTTAGTTTGGTTCCGGTCTTTGTCTTTCACTCTATCCCGTTGGTTCACGGGAGGGTTTCCCCCGACATCAACACCCCTCAGTCGAGCACGTTTGGGGAGGTTCCGGTCTGTGTTGATAAAGTAAGTGTAAGCCACCCCGTTCTATTTGCCAGTGAATTGATTGCTTTTTAGCCAAAAAATTTTCCGCATCTTCATGCATTTTTTTGCGCGAGCAGACGTGAAAAATAAATGCAAATCTTGTAATAACTCAGCGAAATTTGTTGCCAGATTGCGCATTGACGATAACGTTTGCGCATCGTCTGGCTATTTCTTGCGCATTATAAGAAGAAATGAGTAAAAAGCGGCAAAGTTCAGTTGAAAACCAACGTATGATCGCTGGATAATCGTTTGCTTTTTTTTATCACCCGTTTTTTATGCGCGGAGCTAAACGTTTGCTTTTTTGCGACACCCCTATTGACGCAAAGCTGGCACATGGAGAAATCGTTTAGCAGGCAGTGGATTGTCCACCACGCATAATGACGAAAAAATAAACTCTCAGGGGATGTTTTCTATGTCTACGCCTTCAGCGCGTACCGGCGGCTCACTCGACGCCTGGTTTAAAATTTCGCATCGCGGCAGTACCGTTCGTCAAGAAGTCGTTGCCGGATTAACGACGTTCCTGGCCATGGTCTACTCCGTTATCGTCGTTCCGGGGATGCTGGGTAAAGCCGGATTCCCGCCTGCCGCTGTGTTTGTGGCAACCTGTCTGGTTGCGGGCGTCGGTTCTATTGTTATGGGCCTGTGGGCGAACCTGCCGTTGGCGATTGGCTGCGCCATTTCGCTGACCGCGTTTACCGCATTCAGCCTGGTGCTGGGACAACATATTAGCGTGCCTGTGGCGTTGGGCGCGGTGTTCCTGATGGGGGTTCTGTTTACCATCATTTCTGCGACCGGTATCCGTAGCTGGATCCTGCGCAATCTGCCGCAGGGCGTTGCGCACGGTACGGGGATTGGTATCGGCCTGTTCCTGCTATTGATTGCGGCCAATGGCGTTGGTCTGGTTATTAAGAACCCGCTGGATGGCCTGCCGGTTGCGCTGGGCGACTTCGATACCTTCCCGGTGATTATGTCGCTGGTTGGTCTGGCGGTGATTATTGGTCTCGAAAAACTGAAAGTACCGGGCGGCATCCTGCTGACCATTATCGGTATCTCCATCGTCGGCCTGATTTTCGATCCGGCCGTGCATTTCTCCGGTATTTTTGCCATGCCGTCTCTGAGCGATGAAAACGGCAACTCGCTGATTGGCAGCCTGGATATTATGGGCGCACTGAACCCGATCGTACTGCCGAGCGTGCTGGCGCTGGTCATGACCGCTGTCTTCGATGCGACCGGAACCATCCGCGCGGTAGCCGGACAGGCGAATCTGCTGGATAAAGACGGACAAATTATCGATGGCGGCAAAGCGCTGACCACCGACTCCCTGAGCAGCGTGTTCTCTGGTCTGGTAGGGGCCGCACCAGCGGCGGTTTACATTGAATCCGCAGCGGGTACGGCGGCAGGTGGCAAAACTGGCCTGACGGCGATCACCGTTGGCGTATTGTTCCTGCTGATCCTGTTCCTTTCTCCGCTTTCTTATCTTGTTCCTGTTTACGCAACGGCGCCTGCGCTGATGTATGTGGGGCTGCTGATGCTGAGCAACGTGGCGAAAATCGACTTTGCTGACTTTGTCGACGCGATGGCGGGTCTGGTCACTGCTGTATTTATCGTGCTGACCTGTAACATTGTTACCGGCATTATGATTGGTTTTGCTACCCTGGTCATTGGTCGCATTGTCTCTGGCGAATGGCGCAAACTGAACATCGGTACGGTGGTGATTGCTATCGCGCTGGTGGCCTTCTACGCGGGCGGTTGGGCTATTTGATTTTGCTTCGATGACGCTCCTGAAAACGGGTGGCTCAGGCCGCCCGTTTTTATTTTCAGAACACACTCGTTGTCTTTTGCGTTACTCTCAAGTAGATAGAATTAAGGCACGACGCCTTTATCACCAATCATAAGAAACATCGCAAACAGGGAACGCATGGAAATCTTTTTCACCATACTCATCATGACCCTTGTGGTCTCGCTGTCGGGGGTATTTACTCGCGTATTGCCCTTCCAACTCCCATTACCCCTTATGCAGATCGCCATCGGCGCCTTGCTGGCGTGGCCGACGTTTGGTTTGCATGTGGAATTCGATCCTGAGCTGTTTCTGGTTCTGTTTATCCCGCCGCTGCTGTTTGCCGATGGCTGGAAGACGCCAACGCGTGAGTTTCTGGAGCACGGGCGAGAGATTTTCGGCCTTGCGCTGGCGCTGGTTCTGGTCACGGTGGTTGGGATTGGCTTTATGATTTACTGGCTGGTGCCGGGGATCCCTCTCATTCCGGCTTTTGCGCTGGCTGCGGTGCTGTCGCCAACCGATGCCGTCGCGCTTTCCGGTATCGTGGGAGAGGGGCGTATCCCGAAGAAAATCATGGGCATCCTGCAGGGCGAAGCCTTGATGAACGACGCGTCCGGCCTGGTCTCACTGAAATTTGCCGTGGCCGTGGCGATGGGCACGATGGTGTTTACCGTCGGTGGTGCGACGGTTGAGTTCTTCAAAGTGGCGATTGGCGGCATCCTCGCCGGTTTTGTCGTCAGCTGGTTATACGGACGCTCCCTGCGTTTTCTTAGCCGCTGGGGCGGTGATGAGCCAGCAACGCAAATCGTCCTTCTGTTCCTGCTGCCGTTTGCGTCTTATCTGATTGCGGAACACATTGGTGTTTCAGGTATCCTCGCGGCGGTCGCTGCCGGCATGACGATTACCCGCTCCGGCGTGATGCGCCGCGCGCCGCTGGCGATGCGTTTACGTGCTAACAGCACCTGGGCGATGCTGGAATTTGTGTTTAACGGCATGGTCTTCTTACTGTTAGGACTGCAGTTGCCGGGAATTCTGGAGTCATCTTTGGCGGCGGCAGAAGTCGATCCGAACGTTGAAATCTGGATGCTGTTTACCGATATCGTGCTGATTTACGCCGCGCTGATGCTGGTACGTTTTGGCTGGCTGTGGACCATGAAGAAGTTCAGCCTGCGCTTCCTGAAGAAAAAGCCGATGGAGTTTGGCTCCTGGACAACGCGTGAAATCCTGATTGCCTCCTTTGCGGGCGTTCGCGGGGCTATTACCCTCGCCGGTGTGCTCTCCATTCCGCTGTTGTTACCGGATGGTAGCGGCTTCCCGGCGCGTTATGAACTGATCTTCCTCGCCGCGGGCGTGATTCTGTTCTCGCTGTTTGTCGGCGTGGTGATGCTGCCGATTCTGCTGCAACATCTGGAAGTAGCGGACCATTCGCAACAGCAAAAAGAGGAGCGCATTGCCCGCGCTGCCACGGCGGAAGTAGCGATTGTCGCGATCCAGAAAATGGAGGAGCGTCTGGCTGCGGATAGCGAAGAGAACATTGATAATCAGCTGCTGACCGAGGTGAGTTCCCGTGTCATTGGTAACCTGCGTCGTCGCGCCGATGGGCGAAACGATGTAGAAAGCTCAATGCAGGAAGAGAACCTGGAGCGACGGTTCCGTCTGGCGGCGCTGCGTTCAGAACGCGCCGAGCTTTATCATCTGCGCGCCACGCGTGAAATCAGCAATGAAACGCTGCAAAAGCTATTGCACGATCTGGATTTGCTGGAAGCGCTGTTGATCGAGAACCAATAAACGGTAGCACGATGTAGGCCGGATAAGGCGTTCGCGCCGCATCCGGCGAAAGATGTGCCTGATGGCGCTGCGCTTATCAGGCCTACATAAAATTAACCATCATGTAATTTGCGAGCCGCTTTCCTGAACTGATCTGCTTGTCTTGTCGATTCCCTCTTTTCTCCATACGGTTGAGAAAAGGGGGAAACATGTCCAACTATCGACGAAATTACATCAACGGAGGAACCTGGTTTTTTACGGTGAATCTGCAGGACCGTCGAAGCCAGCTTCTGACAGCCAACATTCACGCGCTTCGGTGTGCAATCGCTGCGGTCAAAACGGCCAGACCATTTCGGATCAATGCCTGGGTCGTATTGCCTGAGCATATGCATTGCATCTGGACGTTGCCTGAAAATGACGCTGATTTTTCATCCCGCTGGCGGGAAATTAAGAAGCATTTCACCCGATCATTGTCTGCCCGACATGTTTGGCAACCTCGCTTTTGGGAACACACTCTCCGCGATGAGCACGATTATCGCCAGCATGTTGATTATATTTACATTAACCCAGTGAAGCACGGGTGGGTAAAACAGGTACAGACATGGCCTTTTTCAACATTTCATCGCGATGTGAGGCGTGGTTTGTTCCCGCAAAATTGGGCAGGTGAAATAATGGATTTTAATGCGGGTGAACGTGCCTGATGGCGCTACGCTTATCAGACCTACGGGGTCGCACGATGTAGGCCGGATAAGGCGTTTGCGCCGCATCCGGCATTTTACGACTCCTGCGTTAACCAAAACCCTTCGCAGCATTTCAGCCACGCCTGAGCGCTGTGCGACAGATACACACCTTCGCGCCAAATCATGCCCAACTGCCAGCGTAAGTCGCTTTCCAGAGGGATCCAGCGCAGCGTTTGCTTATCCAGTCGCTGGCAAATCGGCTCCGGTAAAATGGCGATCCCGACGCCGGCCTGGACCATTGCCGCCAGAAAATCCCACTGTCCGCTACGCACAGCGATACGCGGTTTTACGTTGTGCTGGTTAAACAATTCAAGCAGTTGACGGCTCAACGCGAAATCTTCGTTGTAGATAAGCAGCGGATGCTCCGCCAGCGCTTCGGGGGAAATGGAGTCGCACGTTGTCCATTGACCGGAGCGGGGGACCAGCACGCAGAGCGGATGACTGAAAAGCGGTAAGGTCGCCAGACCGCTCTCTTCTTCAACCGGTAGCGCGGTCATCGCAACATCCAGATCGCCGTTCATCACCGCCTGTTGGACGGTTAAACCGCCAAATTCAGACACCTTCAGTTCCACGCCGGGATAACGCTGGCGAAAAAGGCTGATGGGGCCAGCCATCAACATACCAACCATGGGCGGGATACCGAGGCGCAGTATTCCCTTGTTGAGGTGATTAATGTCACTGAGTTCTGCTTCGAGTTGGCGAAACTCGGCGAGGATCGCCAGGCCGCGTTCGAACACGACCTGTCCGGTATCGGTTAACAACAACCGCCGCCCGTCGCGGATGAGCAACGTGCAATTAAGCTCGTCTTCAAGGTTCTTCAACATTTTGCTGATGGTGGGCTGGGTGACAAAGAGCTTCTCCGCTGCGCGGGTAAAGCTCTGCTGACGCACCACCTCAACAAAATATCGCAGCGTTCTGATATCCATGATTATTCCTTAAGACTATGCCTGCAATGATTTTAATTCATTTCAGTCCTGGACGGGGGCTCTCTATACTGGCGCTCTCTATTTTTTAAGGACATACCCTCATGGCTGTGGCGATAAGCCGCGTGACGCCTGCCGTTATTCATCGACTCCAGATCCCCGTTCAGGTTCTGTTGTACGCAGGTCTCTTTGTTTTTGCTCAATACCTTGTCTCCTGGCTGCATCTGCCGCTTCCTGCCAACCTGGTTGGGATGGTGCTGATGCTGGCGTTGATTGTCTGCCGGGTTATCCCGCTGAACTGGATCCGCGCGGGTGCTCGCTGGTTACTGGCTGAAATGCTGTTGTTTTTTGTCCCGGCGGTGGTCGCCGTCGTTAACTATACGCAACTGCTACTGGTTGATGGCTGGCGTATTTTTGCCGTTATTGCGCTAAGTACGATGATGGTGCTTGGCGCAACGGCATGGGTCGTGGATAAAGTGTATCGCTATGAAATGAGCAGGTTAAACCGTGAGTAATTTCCAGTTAAGCGTGCTGTGTCTGGTGATTACGCTGGGCATCTATTTTGCCAACAAGCGCCTGTATCGCCGCTTTCGTAAATTACCGCTGATGCCGTTAGTGCTTACTCCGGCGCTATTGGTGCTGATGTTGGTCTTTGGACATATCTCCTGGCAAAACTATATTGGTGAATCGCACTGGCTGCTATGGCTGCTAGGTCCTGCAACCATTGCCTTCGCCGTTCCGGTCTATGACAACCTCTCCGTGATTAAACGTCACTGGATGTCGCTGACGGCGGGTGTGGTTACGGCGACCCTGGTGGCGGTCACCAGTTCCGTCTGGTTGGCGCGCCTGTTTATGCTGCCTGATGAAATTCAGCGCAGTCTGGCGGTGCGGTCCGTCACTACGCCATTTGCGCTGGCGGCGGCAGAGCCATTGGGTGGTCAACCGGATCTGGTGGCATTGTTCGTGGTCGTGACTGGCGTATTCGGGATGGCGGTCGGCGATGTGCTGTTTTTGCGGCTCTCTATTCGCGAAGGGATGGCGAAAGGCGCAGGTTTTGGCGCTGCATCGCACGGCGCAGGCACGGCTCGCTCATATGAGCTTGGCCAACAGGAGGGCGTAGTGGCTAGCCTGGTGATGATGCTTTCTGGCGTGGTGATGGTGCTGGTAGCGCCGCTGGTTGCAAGGCTGATGTTCTGAGAGAGGCAGTAATCCTCCGGCCCGGAAGCCGGAGGAGAGGGAAGATTAGTGCGCGCGACCTTGTTCTACGCCATACCCGGTCTGGGAACGGATGAACTGAGCACGGAACTGCTCGCGTTCGCGGTTACCTTCTTCTGAGTTATCGGTAGCAGAGAAGAACCAGATCCCGAGGAACGCTACGCTGATGGAGAACAGCGCCGGATACTCATACGGGAAAATGGCTTTTTCGTGACCCAGGATTTGTACCCAAATTGTTGGGCCAAGCACCATCAGCACGACGGCCGTCAGCAGACCTAACCAGCCGCCCATCATTGCGCCACGCGTGGTCAGTTTTGACCAGTACATGGAGAGCAGAATGATAGGGAAGTTACAGCTGGCTGCGATAGCAAATGCCAGTCCCACCATGAAGGCGATGTTCTGGTTTTCGAACAGCACGCCGAGCACGATAGCAATCACACCCAGCACCAGTACGGTAATTTTCGATACCTTCAGCTCTTCGCGCTCGGTTGCGCCTTTGCGGAATACGTTGGCGTACAGGTCGTGAGAAACTGCCGATGCCCCCGCCAGCGTCAAACCAGCAACCACTGCCAGAATGGTGGCAAACGCCACTGCCGAGATGAAGCCGAGGAACAGGTTCCCGCCCACCGCATTCGCCAGATGTACCGCCGCCATGTTGTTACCGCCGATAAGCGCGCCAGCAGCGTCTTTATACGCAGGGTTGGCACCAACCAGCATGATCGCGCCAAAGCCGATGATAAAGGTCAGGATGTAGAAATACCCCATAAAACCGGTGGCATAGAACACGCTCTTACGCGCTTCGCGGGCGTCGCTGACCGTGAAGAAACGCATTAGGATGTGCGGCAAGCCCGCCGTACCAAACATCAGGCCGAGACCTAACGACAGCGCGGAGATCGGATCTTTCACCAGCCCGCCCGGACTCATAATGGCTGAACCTTTCGGGTGTATCGCCATCGCTTCGGTGAACAGATTGTTGAAGCTAAAGCCAACGTGCTTCATCACCATAAAGGCCATAAAGCTGGCGCCGAACAGCAACAGAACGGCTTTGATGATCTGTACCCAGGTGGTTGCCAGCATGCCGCCAAACAGGACATACATCATCATCAATACGCCAACCAGTACGACGGCAATGTGGTAGTTCAGGCCAAACAGCAGCTCAATCAGCTTACCCGCGCCGACCATCTGCGCGATCAGATACAGCGCGACCACCACCAGGGAACCACAGGCCGAGAGAATACGAATTGGACCTTGTTTCAGGCGATAAGAGGCCACGTCGGCAAAGGTGTAGCGACCAAGGTTACGCAGACGTTCAGCAATCAGGAACAGGATAATTGGCCAGCCGACCAGGAAGCCGAGCGAGTAAATCAGTCCGTCATAACCGGAGGTAAAGACCAGCGCGGAAATCCCGAGGAACGATGCAGCAGACATATAGTCGCCCGCAATCGCCAGCCCGTTCTGGAAACCGGTGATGTTACCGCCAGCGGTGTAATAGTCATTGCGCGAACGTACGCGCTTAGACGCCCAGTAGGTAATACCAAGCGTAAAGATGACGAAAATCAGGAACATGATAATCGCCTGCCAGTTGGTTGGCTGGCGTTGGACTGCTCCGCTTATAGCATCCGCCGCGTTTGCGGCGAAGGGCAGCGTGGCGGCAAGCGCCGTCAGGACTCTCTTCATGATGCTTTAACCTCGTGCAGAACCGCATTGTTCAGGCGATCGAATTCACCGTTTGCCCGCCAGATATAGATCCCGGTCAGGATGAAGGAGATAAGGATCACGCCGACCCCAATCGGGATACCCCGGGTGACGCTGGTTCCCGCGTGCAGCGGAGTACCCAGCCAACCAGGCGCAAAGGCAATCAGTAAAATAAAGCTGATGTAAACTGCCAGCATGATGATGGACAGAATGGTGGCAAACCGTTGCCTTTTTTCAACTAACTCCCTGAAACGCGCACTGTCTTCTATCCGCTGATAAATATTGTCATTCATCACAGAGCTCTCCAGAGGTCCCCTGCGTCTTTCGCGCTACAGGTTCGTTGGCCGCACTCGTTACTCGGCCCATCCCTGGGCCTCGCCCCGGTGGGGCCGTTACAAGTAACGTTCAAATCTGTTCCAGACAGATTTGTCACCCCAGTCACATAGTGAACTATGCTCCTGAGGATGTGCTCGCTTGCCGCCTTCCTGTAACACGAAATCCTTTGGGGGAGGGTTTTTATATTTCCCTCCCGCTCAGGGGAGGGGTAGGGATAGGATTTGTAGGCCCGATAAGCAGCGCGCCATCGGGCATTTCACGGTTATGGTTATGATGGCATCGCGATGGCCTGCTTCTCTTCGAGCAGTTTCTCAACGACGCCTGGATCGGCGAGGGTTGAGGTATCGCCCAGATTGCTGGTATCGCCCGCCGCGATTTTGCGCAGAATGCGTCGCATAATTTTGCCGGAGCGGGTTTTCGGCAGTGAATCGGTCCAGTGCAGCACATCTGGCGTTGCCAGCGGGCCAATTTCTTTGCGTACCCAGTTACGAACTTCGGCATACAACTCAGGCGACGGTTCTTCACCGTGATTCAGCGTGACGTAGGCGTAGATCGCCTGGCCTTTAATATTATGCGGAATACCGACCACCGCGGCTTCGGCAATCTTCGGATGCGACACCAACGCCGATTCGATTTCTGCCGTGCCCAGACGGTGACCAGAGACGTTTAGCACATCGTCCACGCGTCCGGTGATCCAGTAATAACCATCTTCATCACGGCGTGCGCCGTCGCCGCTGAAGTACATATTCTTGAAGGTGGAGAAATAGGTCTGCTCAAAACGTTCATGATCGCCAAACAGCGTTCTCGCCTGGCCTGGCCACGAATCAATAATCACCAGGTTGCCTTCGGTCGCGCCTTCCAGCGGATTACCTTCGTTATCGACAATCGCAGGTTGTACGCCAAAGAACGGACGGGTTGCAGAACCGGCTTTCAGCTCGGTAGCGCCCGGCAGTGGGGTGATCATGAATCCCCCGGTTTCGGTCTGCCACCAGGTATCGACGACCGGGCATTTTTCGTTGCCGATCTTCTTCCAGTACCACTCCCACGCTTCCGGGTTGATCGGCTCGCCAACGGAACCCAGGATACGCAGCGACGAACGGTCAGTACCTTCAATCGCTTTGTCGCCTTCTGCCATCAGTGCGCGAATGGCGGTCGGTGCGGTATACAGAATATTGACCTGGTGCTTGTCCACAACCTGCGACATACGCGCCGGGGTAGGCCAGTTTGGCACGCCTTCGAACATCAGCGTGGTTGCGCCGCAGGCCAGCGGACCGTACAGCAGGTAGCTGTGTCCGGTTACCCAACCCACGTCAGCGGTACACCAATAGATATCGCCCTGATGGTAATCAAACACGTACTTAAAGGTGGTTGCGGCGTAGACCAGATACCCGCCGGTAGTGTGCAGCACGCCTTTCGGCTTGCCGGTTGAACCGGAGGTATACAGGATAAACAGTGGATCTTCCGCGTTCATTTCTTCCGGTTGGTGTTCTGAGCTGGCCTTCTCGATAAGATCGGACCACCACAGGTCACGGCCTTCCTGCCACTCCGTTTTACCTCCGGTACGTTTGAGGACGACCACATGTTCAACGGTTTTCACGTTTGGATTTTTCAGCGCATCATCCACGTTCTTTTTCAGTGGGATAGCGCGCCCGGCGCGTACGCCTTCGTCGGCGGTGATCACCAGGCGTGAATTGGAGTCGATAATACGTCCGGCGACGGCTTCCGGTGAGAAACCACCGAAGATGACCGAATGCACCGCGCCAATACGGGCACAGGCCAGCATGGCGACCGCAGCTTCCGGCACCATCGGCATATAAATTGCCACTACATCACCTTTTTTAATGCCTAAATCCAGTAACGTATTGGCAAAACGACAGACATCGCGATGCAGCTCGCGGTAGGTAATATGTTTGCTTTGGCTGGCGTCGTCGCCTTCCCAGATGATGGCGGTACGATCGCCATTTGCCTGCAGGTGACGGTCAAGGCAGTTCGCTGCCAGGTTTAACGTGCCATCTTCATACCATTTAATAGAGACGTTGCCTGGCGCAAACGAGGTGTTCTTCACCTGGCTGTACGGCTTGATCCAATCAAGAATTTTTCCCTGCTCGCCCCAAAATGTGTCGGGTTCGTTAACAGACTGCTGGTACTTCGCTTCGTACTGCTCCGGATTTATCAGGCAACGATCCGCAATGTTTGCGGGAATAGCGTGTTTATGTATTTGGCTCATGGCTTTTGTTCTCCTTGTAGGATGTTAATAATATGTCGCATAAACGTTAAATGTAGGGGCTTTGCGAGTTTTGTTTAGTATTTGGGCGGCAGATCACGCAATAAACGAATTGTGCAAATTAGCGACAAACTGAATTTTGAAGAGAACTAGCAAAAATTGATTAATTCTCGCGATAACATGAGGTTATCTGAGAATTGTTGAAAAGGTGATCTGCCTCAGAATTAAACAAAAGAGTGAGGGGGTTGAGGGGGTAACTAACTCTAAAGTGGTATTTTACATACACTTACAATTGATTAAAGACAACATTTTCAGTGTGGTTTCTTGTTACAAATTGGGGGGAGCAATGTCATGACAGTATTCGTGTGGTTGCTGTTATGGAAAACAATAAAAGAACCGCCATTGCAGATAATGGCGTCATCTGGATGAGACCCCTATGGCAAGGACAAAATCACGCGTACGCCGTTTCTTCAGCCTGTTATTACCCTTATTATTTATCTCTGCTGTTCACGCTGAACAAACTCCTGTACCCGCAAAGACCGTCACCGTTGAAGCGAAGAATGAAACCTTCGCCCCTCAGCATCCCGATCAATATCTCTCCTGGAAAGCCACGTCTGAGCAATCAGCCCGTGAAGATGCGCTGGCAGAAGATCCGCGTCTGGTGATCCTGTGGGCGGGATACCCATTCTCGCGCGATTACAACAAACCGCGGGGACACGCGTATGCCGTGACCGATGTCCGTGAAACCTTACGTACCGGCGCACCAAAAACGGCCGAAGACGGCCCGCTGCCGATGGCCTGCTGGAGCTGTAAAAGCCCGGATGTGGCGCGTCTGATCCAGAAAGACGGTGAAGATGGTTACTTCCACGGTAAATGGGCGCGCGGCGGTCCGGAAATTGTTAACAACCTCGGTTGTGCAGATTGCCATAACACCGCGTCGCCGGACTTCGCCAAAGGCAAGCCAGAACTGACACTGTCGCGTCCTTACGCTGAGCGCGCGATGGAAGCCATCGGCAAACCATTTGAGAAAGCTGGTCGCTTTGATCAGCAATCCATGGTCTGCGGCCAGTGCCACGTGGAGTACTACTTCGACGGTAAGAACAAAGCCGTTAAGTTCCCGTGGGATGAGGGCATGAAAGTCGAGAACATGGAGAAATACTACGACACCATCGCCTTCTCTGACTGGACTAACTCTCTGTCCAAAACCCCGATGCTGAAAGCGCAGCACCCGGAATATGAAACCTGGAGCGCGGGCATTCACGGTAAGAACAACGTGACCTGTATTGACTGCCACATGCCGAAAGTGCAAAACGCGGAAGGTAAGATCTATACCGATCACAAGATTGGCAACCCGTTCGATAACTTCGCCCAAACCTGCGCGAACTGCCACACCCAGGACAAAGCGTCCCTGCAAAAAGTGGTCGCCGAGCGTAAACAGGCCATTCATGACCTGAAAATCAAGGTTGAAGATCAACTGGTACATGCGCATTTCGAAGCGAAAGCCGCATGGGATGCGGGTGCGACCGAAGCGGAAATGAAGCCGATTCTGGCAGATATCCGTCACGCGCAATGGCGCTGGGATCTGTCTATCGCCTCACACGGCATCCATATGCACGCGCCGGAAGAAGGTCTGCGGATGCTAGGTAGCGCAATGGATAAAGCCGCCGACGCGCGTACCAAACTGGTTCGTCTGCTGGCGACCAAAGGCATCACGCATGAAATTCCGTTACCGGATATCTCTACCAAAGAGAAAGCCCAGGCGGCGATTGGTCTGAACATGCAGCAAATTAATGCTGAGAAGCAGGACTTCATCAAAACGGTGATTCCGCAGTGGGAAGAGCAGGCGCGTAAAAACGGTCTGTTAAGCCAATAACCCCATTCCGCCCCGTAAGGGGCGGATAACTCAACGGAGTGAATATGAGCGTATTACGTTCGTTATTAACTGCTGGGGTGCTGGCGTCAGGCCTGTTCTGGAGCCTGAGTGGAATCACTGCCACGCCAACGCCGCAGGAGTCGGATCAACGCTGGACGGTTACTCAGCAGCGTAATCCGGATGCTGCCTGTCTGGATTGTCACAAGCCGGATACCGAAGGTATGCATGGTAAACATGCGGAAGTCATTAACCCGAACAACAAACTGCCGGTCACCTGCACTAACTGTCACGGCCAGCCGTCACCGAACCACCGCGAAGGGGTGAAGGATGTGATGCGCTTTAATGAGCCAATGTACAACGTGGAGCAGCAGAACAGCGTCTGTATGTCCTGTCACCTGCCTGAGCAGTTGCAAAAAGCGTTCTGGCCGCACGATGTCCACGTCACAAAAGTAGCGTGCGCCAGCTGTCACTCACTGCATCCGAAGCAAGACACGATGCAGACGCTAAGCGATAAAGGACGGATCAAGATTTGCGTCGATTGCCACAGCGATCAGCGTAACAATCCGAACTTTAACCCGGCGTCGGTTCCGTTGCTTAAGGAGCATCCATGAGTTGCTCTCGTCGCCAGTTTATCACCGGCGTCGGCGCGCTGGTGGCAGTGAGCGGGACGGCGGGACGCGTTGTGGCGAAGACGTTGAACATCAACGGCGTGCGTTACGGTATGGTACACGATGAGTCATTATGCATCGGCTGTACGGCCTGCATGGATGCTTGTCGGGAAGTCAACAACGTACCGGAAGGCGTATCGCGCCTGACGATTATTCGCAGCGAGCCGCAGGGGACGTTTCCTGATGTGAAGTATCGCTTCTTTCGCCACTCATGCCAGCATTGCGACCACGCTCCCTGCGTTGACGTCTGCCCGACAGGGGCATCGTATCGCGATGCCGCCAACGGTATTGTGGATGTGAACCCTGACCTTTGCGTTGGCTGTCAGTACTGCATCGCCGCGTGTCCTTATCGCGTGCGCTTTATCCATCCGGTGAGCAAAACGGCGGATAAATGCGATTTCTGCCGGAAAACTAACCTGAAAGCGGGCAAACAGCCCGCCTGCGTTGAGTCATGCCCGACGAAGGCGCTGACGTTTGGTAATCTGGACGATCCCAATAGCGATATCTCCCGTTTGTTGCAGCAGAAAACCACCTACCGTTACAAGCTGGCGCTGGGCACAAAACCGAAGGTCTACCGCGTTCCCTTTAAATATGGGGAGGTGAGCCAATGACACCCGCTTCTGCATTTCATTTTGAATCACTGGTGTGGGACTGGCCCATCGCCATCTATCTGTTCCTGATTGGCATCTCCGCCGGACTGGTTACGTTGGCGATTCTGCTGCGCCGCTTCCATCCGGAGGCGGGCGGTTCGGACAGCACGCTGCTGCGCACTACGCTGGTGTTAGGGCCGGGGGCGATTATCTTCGGTTTGCTGATTCTGGTATTCCACCTGACGCGGCCGTGGACCTTCTGGAAACTGATGTTCCACTACAGCTTCACTTCGGTGATGTCGATGGGGGTCATGCTGTTCCAGTTGTATATGGTGGTACTGGTGCTGTGGCTGGCAAAAATCTTTGAAAAAGAGGTGATTGCCCTGCAGCAGCGTTGGCTGCTGCGGTTAGGGATCGTGCAGAAAGCGTTGACGCTGATAACGCCGTTTCATCGCGCGCTGGAGACGTTAATGCTGGTGCTGGCGGTCCTGCTCGGGGCGTACACCGGGTTTCTGCTGTCGGCGCTGAAGTCCTACCCGTTCCTGAATAACCCGATCCTGCCGGTGCTGTTCCTGTTCTCCGGGATTTCCTCCGGCGCGGCGGTGGCGCTGATCGCCATGGCGTTACGCCATCGTAGCAACCCGCACAGCACTGAAGCGCACTTTGTGCATCGCATGGAGGCCCCGGTGGTATGGCTGGAGATCTTCCTGCTGGCGGCGTTCTTCGTCGGTCTGGCGCTGGGCGATGACGGCAAGATGCGCGCGCTGGCGGCGGCGCTGGGCGGCGGATTCTGGACCTGGTGGTTCTGGCTTGGCGTGGCTGGGCTTGGGCTGATACTGCCGATGCTGTTAAAACCCTGGGCCAACCGCAGTTCGACGTTTCATGGCGTGCTGGCAGTATGCGGCGCCAGCCTGACTGGCGTACTGCTGCTGCGCTTTTTCATTCTCTATGCGGGTCAGCTAACCGTTGCGTAAGGTGATATCTGGACGTTCTCCTTCCTGAAGCCGGTTTTTTGGCGCTCTTATTAAGCCTCGGGGTCAACGTGTTGACCCCACTTGCCGTGTTGGTGGGTGTCCGCCAGCGCTGGCAGGGCGTGATGCGCCTGGCAAGCGTGGGCGTATGGACGCAGTTTGCGCTGCTGCTGCTGGCTTTTGCTATTCTGGTATTCTGCTTTCTGACCAGCGACTTTTCGGTGGTCTATGTTGCTCAGCACAGCTACAGCCTGCTGCCGTGGGGATTAAAACTGGCGGCGGTGTGGGGCGGCCATGAAGGGTCGCTGCTGTTGTGGGTGCTGTTTCTTTCCGGCTGGAGCGCGCTGTTCGCTCTTTGCTATCGGCGTGATTCCGACGCACTGTTTCCGCTGACGCTCAGCATCCTGTCAATGGTGACGGCGCTGTTGCTGCTGTTTGTGGTGGTCTGGTCCGATCCCTTCGTGCGTATTTTTCCGCCTGCTATAGAAGGACGAGATCTTAACCCGATGCTGCAACATCTTGGGTTAATCCTCCACCCGCCGCTGCTGTACCTGGGTTACGGTGGTTTGATGGTAGCCGCGGGCGTGGCGCTGGCCTCACTGCTGCGCGGTGACTTTAACGTGCAGAGCGCCTGGGTGTGCTGGCGCTGGGCGTTGCCCGGCTGGTGCGCGCTGACGCTGGGGATAATCCTCGGCTCCTGGTGGGCCTACTGCGAGCTGGGCTGGGGCGGCTGGTGGTTCTGGGACCCGGTCGAAAATGCCTCCTTATTACCCTGGCTCTCCGCCAGCGCGCTGCTGCATAGCCTGTATGTCACGCGTCAGCGTGGGATCTTCCGCCACTGGTCGCTGCTGCTGGCGATTGTCACGCTGATCTTATCGCTGCTGGGGACGCTGATTGTGCGTTCCGGCATTCTTGTTTCGGTACATGCCTTTGCGCTGGATAACGTGCGCGCCGCGCCGCTGTTTGCGCTGTTTAGCGTATTGAGCCTGGCGTCGCTGGGGTTGTACGCCTGGCGAGGCCAGCAAATTCGCCAGAATGCGCGTTTTGGCGGCTGGTCGCGCGAGATGCTGATTCTGGTCGCGCTATTACTTTTTTGCGCGGTGCTGCTGATTGTGCTGATTGGCACGCTCTATCCGATGATTTACGGGTTGTTTGGCTGGGGGCGGCTCTCCGTGGGCGCACCGTACTTTAACCGCGCCACGCTGCCCTTTGGCCTGCTGATGCTGTTGGTTATCGTACTGGCGACAATCAGAAGCCGCAAAGTCTCTTTGCGTTGTCAGCTTCCCGCACTGCTGGCGCATACCGGGGTATTGGTGCTTGCGGCTGGGATCGTCTTTTCCAGCGGTAGTCGTCAGGAGATAAGCCTGAATCTGAGCCCCGGGCAGCAGGTGGATCTGGCGGGCTACATTTTCCGTTTTGAGCGTCTCGACCTGGAAGCCAAAGGTAACTACACCAGTGAAAAAGCGCTGATCACGTTGTGGCAAAATGAGCAGCGTATCGGTAGCCTGCAGCCCGAAAGGCGCTTCTATGCCGCACGTCGTCAACAGATGATGGAGCCGGGTATCCGCTGGAATCTGATGCATGACTGGTACGCGGTGATGGGAGAAAAAACCGGACCGGACCGTTACGCCATGCGCTTATACGTGCAGACTGGCGTGCGCTGGATCTGGGGAGGGGGATTGTTGATGGTGTTTGGTGCGTTGCTGAGCGCATGGCGAGGGAGGAAGCATCCTGAGTTATTGCCTGATGGCGCTGCGCTTATCAGGCCTACGAGTGAAAAGCAGGGTAGGCCGGATAAGGCGTTCACGCCGCCATTCGGCAAAACGATGTTACTTGTGGCTTTACTGATTTTTCTGCCTTTTGCCACCCACGCCCAGGTTGTGGATACCTGGCGCTTTGGCAATCCGCAGCAGCAGGAGAAAGCGCTGTCTATTGCCAGTCAGCTGCGCTGTCCGCAGTGTCAGAACCAGAACTTGCTGGAATCCAATGCGCCCGTGGCGGTCAGTATGCGCCATCAGGTTTACAGCATGGTTGCCGAAGGTAAAAGCGAAGCAGAAATCACCGCCTGGATGACCGACCGCTATGGTGATTTCGTGCGCTACAACCCGCCGCTGAATGAGCAAACGCTGCTGTTGTGGGCGTTGCCGTGCCTGCTGTTATTGCTGGTGGGCGTGGTGGTCTGGCGGGTGAGAAAGCGTCAGCGCGCGCAGGAGGATGAACAATGAGCCAGTCCGAACATTCCACCGCGCCGTTACGTCCCATGCCCGTGAAGCGGCTGGCTGCTGCGGTAGGGCTGATGGTTGTGGCCTGCATCGGCGGTTACCTGTTAACGCCAAAATGGCAGGTGGCACGTCAGGAGCAGGCGCGTCTGGCAGACCCCTTACATGCTTTTTCTGATGAAAATATTCAGGAAAAACAGCTGCTATCTCTGCAATCGCAAATTCGTGCGAATCCGCAGGACGCAGTGAAATGGGCGCAACTGGGTGAGTACTATCTGTGGCAAAACGCGTATCATAATGCACTTCTGGCCTACGAACAGGCGCTGCGTATACGCGGTGAAAACGCCGAAATCTATTCCGCGCTGGCGACGGTGCTGTACTATCAGGCCGGGCAACATATGACGCCGCCCACCCGCGAGATGATTGATAAGGCTCTGGCGCTTGACCCGGCAGAGGTCACTGCGCTGATGCTGTTAGCTTCCGATGCGTTTATGCAGGCAGACTACGCTCAGGCTATCTCAGTGTGGCAAAAGGTTATGGATTTAAACTCGCCGAGGGTGAATCGGGCACAGCTCATTGACTCTATTAATATGGCGAAGTTGTTGCAGAATCGGCAAAAATAAATTTGTTTTATTTGTGATTTGTATCATTTTGCCTGTTTAAAAAACAGGCGAACGAACAAGCGAGCAAAAAAAACTCATATCCTGACTTCTTCATTTTTGATCATATTAAAATTCTTTTATAACAAAAAGTTATTCATTATTACCCCGATAAAATTGCATTTTTATGCAAATAATCAGCGAAAGGCCCTGTTCTCAGAGGGTTGCGCTGAATGCCATGCAGATGATAATGATAATAAGCGTTAAAAAACTCCATAAACGAACGCAACACAAATCATACCCTTTCAGTATGTACTATTCCCACGCGCTGCATGTGGAATAGCGCTCCATCGAGGAAGTCCGTTGTTATGAAAAATTTGAAAGTCAGCCTGGCATGGCAGATTCTAATCGCTATGGTGCTGGGCATTCTGCTAGGGAGTTACCTGCATTACCATAGTGACAGCCGTGAATGGCTGATTGTAAACCTGCTGTCTCCGGCGGGCGATATCTTTATCCACCTGATCAAAATGATCGTCGTACCGATTGTTATCTCTACGTTGATTGTCGGTATCGCCGGGGTGGGCGATGCCAAACAGCTGGGCCGTATTGGCGCCAAAACGATTATCTATTTCGAAGTGATCACCACCGTGGCGATTATCCTTGGTATCACGCTGGCGAATGTGTTCCAGCCCGGTACCGGGGTTGATATGTCGCAGCTGGCAACCGTCGATATTTCGAAATATCAGAGCACCACCGCAGAAGTACAGAGCCACGCGCATGGCCTGATGGGCACGATTTTGTCACTGGTGCCGACCAACATCGTCGCGTCGATGGCAAAAGGCGACATGCTGCCGATTATCTTCTTCTCGGTACTGTTCGGTTTAGGTCTGTCTTCTCTGCCGGCAACTCACCGCGAGCCGCTGGTAACAGTATTCCGCTCTATCTCCGAAACCATGTTTAAAGTGACGCACATGGTGATGCGTTACGCGCCAGTCGGGGTTTTTGCGCTGATCGCTGTTACCGTCGCGAACTTCGGTTTTGCCTCCCTGTGGCCGCTGGCGAAGCTGGTGCTGTTGGTGCATTTCGCCATCCTGTTCTTCGCACTGGTGGTGCTGGGGATCGTCGCGCGCATCTGCGGTTTGAGCATCTGGATCCTGATCCGCATTCTGAAAGACGAGCTGATTCTGGCCTACTCGACCGCCAGTTCCGAGAGCGTGCTGCCGCGTATTATCGAGAAGATGGAAGCCTACGGCGCACCGGCGTCAATCACCAGCTTTGTGGTGCCGACCGGTTACTCATTCAACCTTGATGGTTCAACGCTGTACCAGAGTATCGCCGCTATCTTTATTGCTCAGTTGTACGGTATCGATCTGTCGCTGTGGCAGGAAATCGTGCTGGTGCTGACGCTGATGGTGACCTCGAAAGGGATTGCGGGCGTGCCGGGCGTATCTTTTGTGGTGCTGCTGGCAACGCTCGGCAGCGTTGGGATCCCGCTGGAAGGTCTGGCGTTTATTGCCGGTGTTGACCGTATCCTCGATATGGCGCGTACTGCGCTGAACGTGGTGGGTAATGCGCTGGCCGTGCTGGTTATCGCCAAGTGGGAACATAAATTTGACCGCAAGAAAGCGCTGGCCTATGAGCGCGACGTGCTGGGTAAATTTGATAAGACCGCCTCGTAGGCCGGATAAGGCAACGCCGCCATCCGGCAACCTGCTCCGGGTTGCCTGATGGCGCTACGCTTATCAGGCCTACAACGACTACGTTCATCCGGCAATGCAAACTATTACCCGTTGGTTAACTTATCAAACTCTTCGCAGCCGGTATCGAATCCTTCCATACAGCTCAGATTCAACCAGTGCAGCGCTTTCTGTTTATTCTTCTCGATAAAACCCTGCTCGCCGTTTAAGAACATCATCCCGGCCCAGTATTCGGAATAACCGGTGCGGGAAATGGCTGAACTACGCTTGAAATACCACGTCGCTTTCTCATCGTCAGCAGGAATGCCTACGCCGTTGGCGTAAATCAGCCCGAGCAGCATTTGCGCGTCGACGGCGGAGTCATTCTCCAGATCCTCGGAGGCGTTTTGCAGCAAGGTAATGGCTTTGGGGTAATCGGTGCGGCCTGCCTGGGTGTTCACCAGAATACGCGCCAGCGTAATTTCCCCAGCCTTACTGCCCGCCTGCGTCGCTTTTTCCGCCAGCGTTTTGGCCTGAGGGTAATCCAGACTGACCGGGTTGGTTATCTTAATCTGCGCCAACAAAGCATATGCATCCGCATCACCGTTGTCGGCGGCTTTTTGCGCCCAGTATTCGGCTTTACTCAAATCGCCTGAACTGAACCAGGTATCGGCGAGGAAATACTGTGCGCGTCGGTCACCTGCCTCTGCTGCCTGTAAATACTGGCTTCCTGGCTCAGTATCACTGGCATGGGCAAAGAATGTCACGAGGAACATCAATGCAAGAAGTTGTTTCATTTTGAGTTTTATTTAGGGTACGGAATGAACAGTATAAAGAGATCGTATGGATAAAAAAACAGCCTCCGGGCGGAGGCTGTTGCAGAACAGGTACGTAAACGGACTAACCCATCGCGCTTTCGCGCAGGCTGGCTTTCAGCTTGGTGTACTCATCAATAACATACTGCTCGGCAGCGCGCTGATCGGCAATGCGTTCAACGTTAACGGCACAGTATTTGTACTCCGGCGTTTTGGTAATCGGGCTTAAGTTCTCGGTTACCAGTTCATTACATGCCCCAATCCACCACTGGTAGGTCATGTAAATCGCACCTTTGTTTGGACGATCGCTGACTGCCGCGCGGGTAATAACCCGGCCTTTACGTGAGTTAACCCACACCAGATCTTCATCCTGAATACCCAGACGCTCTGCGTCAGCGGTGTTGATCTGGGCATAACCAGGCTCATCCGCCAGCGCGGCCAGCGCCGCACAGTTACCGGTCATCGAACGGCAAGAGTAGTGGCCGACTTCACGCACCGTCGACAGTACCATCGGGTACTCTGGGCTGAGTTTGTCGATTGGCGCTACCCAGTCGCAGGTGAAGAACTGCGCCAGGCCGTTCGGGGTGTCAAATTTCTCTTTGAAGAGGTAAGACGTACCCTGGTCGGCATCTGAGGTGTCGCGGCAAGGCCACTGGATATAGCCCAGTTCGCCCATTTTCTCGTAAGTGGCGCCGTAGAAATCCGGGCACAGATGACGCAACTCGTCCCAGATTTCCTGGGTGTTGTTGTAGTGCATCGGGTAGCCCATACGGGTGGCGATTTCACTGATAATCTGCCAGTCCGTTTTCAGATCCCACTTCGGCTCAACGGCTTTAAAGAAGCGCTGGAAGCCACGGTCAGCCGCAGAGAAGACGCCTTCATGCTCGCCCCATGACGTAGACGGTAAAATAACGTCTGCGGCAGCGGCGGTTTTGGTCATGAAGATATCCTGCACGATGACCAGTTCCAGATCCTCAAAGCCTTTGCGCACTGCGGAGAGCTCAGCATCGGTCTGTAATGGATCTTCACCCATAATGTACGCCGCGCGCACTTCGCCATGCGCCGCACGGTGCGGCAGTTCGCTGATGCGATAGCCGGTATGTGCAGGCAGGCTTTCCACGCCCCAGGCTTTAGCGAACTTCTCGCGGTTTTCCGGGAACTTAACGTACTGATAGCCCGGATAGGTATCCGGCAGCGCGCCCATGTCGCAGGCGCCTTGAACGTTGTTCTGGCCACGAACCGGGTTAACGCCCACGCTTGGCTTACCGAGGTTACCGGTCAGCATCGCGAGGCTGGTCAGTGAACGCACGGTTTCCACACCCTGATAGAACTGGGTCACACCCATGCCCCACAGAATTGCCGCGCTTTTCGCCGTGGCGTACATACGTGCAGCCTGACGAATATCGTGCGCGCTAACGCCGGTGATATCTTCGACGGACTCCGGCGTATAGCCTTCGACAATCTTGCTGTACTCTTCGAATCCTTCCGTACGGGAGGCGACGAACGCCTGGTCGTACAGTTTTTCTTCGATGATGACATGCCCCATGGCGTTGAGCAGCGCGATGTTCGAGCCGTTTTTCAACGCGATGTGCATGTCGGCAATACGCGCGGTTTCAATTTTGCGCGGATCGCAGACGATAATTTTCGCCCCGTTACGTTTAGCGTTAATTACGTGATTCGCCACGATCGGGTGGGAATCCGCCGGGTTATACCCGAAGATGAACACTAAATCCGTGTTATCAATTTCATTGATAGCATTACTCATTGCGCCGTTACCGACCGATTGGTGCAGACCTGCAACCGAAGGGCCGTGTCAGACGCGAGCGCAGCAGTCAACGTTATTGGTACCAATAACGGCGCGCGCGAATTTTTGCATTACATAGTTGGTTTCGTTACCTGTACCGCGAGATGAACCGGTCGTCTGAATAGCGTCCGGGCCGTACTTCGCTTTGATGGCGCTCAGGCGATCGGCGACGTAATTCAGCGCTTCATCCCAGGAAACAGATTCCAGTTTGCCGCCACGCTGGCGACGGATCATTGGGGTTTTCAGGCGAGGGGTCAGGATCTGGGTATCATTAATAAAATCCCAGCCATAGTAGCCCTTCAGACACAGGGTACCCTGGTTGGTTTTCCCCTGCGCCGCCTCAGCCCGGACGATTTTGCCGTTATCGACCACCAGGTTGATTTTGCAACCTGATGCGCAATATGGGCAAACCGTGACGACTTTTTTCATCGGTCTCGCTCCAGTTAATCAAATCGCGCATACGCGCTTGTCGCTTTGCTTATGCATCTTTTATGCCATGTTTTTTTCAGGGGCATTAGTCGATATTACGGGCGATTTTTGGTCAAAACTCTGACGAAAAACAGGCTGTCGTCATATTTGACGTGTCGAAAGAAAAAGCCGCGTGACGTTCATCACGCGGCGAACTGGCGTGGCGTCGACGCTACTGCGGCTTGGCCGGGCTGCTTTGATAGCCGCCGCCGAGGGACTTAATCAGCTGCAGGCTCTGAATCACCCGCTGGGTGTCGAGCATCAGCAGCGACATCTGCTCGGCGAGTACCGGCAGGCGCGCTTCGCTGGCCTGTAAACGACTGCCGAGACCACGGCTAAAGGCCGCCTCGGCGGCACGCTGGGTGTAGCTCATGGCGTCGACGCGATCCGCCTGCATGGTGCGCTCGTCGCTGAGGGTTTGCAGACGGGTACCGCTAATCGCCACGTCGCGCACCGCGTTGAGCACCGACTGGTTGTAGCGCTCAATCAGCATGTTGCTGCTGGCGCGCGTGTTTTGCAGGTTGGCGTTCAGGCGACCGCCGTCGAACAGCGGCAGGCGCAGGCCGGGGATGAAGTTAATTTGCCGACTGGTCCCCTTGAACAGATCGTCGATATGAATCGCGTCAAGGCCAAAGAACATTTTGATATCGAAGCTCGGATAGAACAGCGCTCGCGCGGCGTCGACCTGGTCGAGCGAGGCCTGCACGTACCAGCGCATGGCCTGAAGATCCGGGCGACGGGCGAGCAGATCGTAGGAGAGCGTAGCGGGAACGCCCGCTTGCACCTGCGGCAGTGCCACGGGCTTGATCTCCGGTAACCCGTCGGCACCCACGCCCATCAACGCGCGCAGCGATTCACGGGTCTCTTTGATTTGCCCTTTGGCGGCGGCAATTTGTTTATCCACCGCCAGCATCTGCGCCCGAGCGCCGTGGTACGGCACTTTTGCCTCCAGCCCCTGTGCCACTTTGCTCTGGTGCGCCTGAACCGCGTAGTCAATCACGCTGCGGGTCTGCTCCAGCAGGTCGAGCATCTGATAGCTGGCCTGAATGCTGTAATACAGCTGCGCGACGGCGACCGAGAGCGACAGCTCCACCGCGGCGGTTTCGGCGAGCGTGGCGTTTTGCGCGCCAATGGCTGCTGATACAGCAGAACGGTGCGAGCCCCATAGATCGGGATTGAACCCGGCGACTAATCCGACGGTGGCCTCCGTGTAGTACGGGCCATCCATTCCCAGCTTCGGCGCATCCAGCGCGTAGGGGCCAAGGAAGCCGTTAGCGGAGGCGCGCTGGCGGTTAATCATGCCTAAGGCTGCCATTTGCAGCTGTGAACCGGCTTCCAGCAGGTCGGCCTGCGCTTGCGCTTTGTCTTCACGCAGCTTTGCCTCGGACAGCGTATGCGAACCGGCGAGCGTCTTATCAATCAGCGCTGTGAGCTGCGGATCGTTAAACTGCCGCCACCACTGCGCCTGTGGCCAGCCCTGGCTCGCCAGATGGATATCGTCGGCCAGCTTGATTTGTTCCGGCTGTAGCTGCGCGTGCGGCGCGGAATCGCTGCGGATTAACGCACAGCCGGAGAGCGCCGTCGTGCCAGTAAGCAGGCTGCAAAGTAGTAAGCGAGAAAGGTGACGAGTCATTGTGGTGTGGCTCCTTGCGCCTGTTCCCCGGCAACAGTGATAGCCGGGCCAGTCCAGTCAGGTAACCGGGCGATTTGCTGCATAGCGCGCTGCGCCGGTTCCGATAATGTTGATAATGCGTCGAGACTTGCCGTTGGCGGAATGCTGCTTGCGCTCGCTATTCCCGCAGCGTACTGCTCCACCGATTCGGCGAGAGCCGATTCCGGGGCAGGCATGTTGTTATTGCTGTAGAGGATCTCTCGTCCCTGGCGAATAACGGCCTTGCTGCGCGCCAGCAGCAGAGCGCGTTCCTCATCATTTAGCTGCCGCTCGAGCGCCACGCGATCGCACATCTCTTCACAGGCGTTAAACGCGGCGTGACAACCGATACGCAACTGCAGCCAGGTCCGCTGCATAGCGGGATCGTGCTGAGGGATACGCAGCAGTTTGCCGAGCGTACCGAGTGCCGCCGCCAGCTTGTGCGGAAGAACACCGGCTTCGCTTTCCGGCCAGATAAAGGTGTAGATCACCGCCGAAACGGCGGTGCCGACCAGAATGCCGACCGCGCGATCGCGGATCTCGACCAGGTCGTAAACTGGCCCAAAGGCATTCTCGAGGGTGGCGAGCGCAAAGGTAACGATCATCTGCGTGCCGATATAGGACGATCGCTCCGATCCGGTGGCGATCCATGCGGCAAGCAGCAGGATGGGTGCCAGCACGCACAGCAGCTCGGCGATATTATCCAGCCACGGCATGACGCAAATGGTGACGAGTAGCGCCAGCGCTGCGCCACACACCGCACCGCCGAAGCGAAGCGTCATCTTCTGCCACGATGAACCGATGCTGGGGTTAGCGACAATAATGCAGGTCAGCATGCAGGTGTGAATGCCCTCCCAGTCAACGCCGGAGTAAAAGACGTAACAGATCATGCAGGCCAGCAGCGTTTTCAGCGCGTAGCGAAGATAGGCCGGATTGCTGAAGGCGTCCGGCACCATCGACGGCTGTTTAGCGGCTGGTGATGGCGGTGTATCGGGATCCATTGTTCCGAGCTGGCGCAGTTGCGCGAAGAGCGTCTCCAGCCCGCATTGCTGGGCAGCGGTACACTCATCTGCGCTGAGTTCCAGCGCGCTTTGCCAGGGTTCGCCCTGCGCTATTGACTGGCGCAGCGAAGTGATTTCGCCGTGGAGTTTTTGTCTCAGTGCGGTGTTTTGATCGTTGGCAGAGTAACGGTTCAGCGTACTGTATATATAAGTGACCGTCGCGACGCTGTTTTGCCACCAGGCGCTGCGCGCCTTCCAGTCGTTATCGTCGGCCATGCAGAACACGTTGAGCTTTTGCAGCGCCAGCACCTCCCGTTCAACGTATTTTTCCGCCAACGGCGCAGTTGACGTTGTCAGGTGGGCGAGTGCATCATCCAGCCTTGCGCATAGCGCTTCCTGCATCTGCGTTCCGGCGCGGCTAGGAAACCACAGTACTCCCAGCAGCACCATCAGCAGCGCAGGGTAGAGCCCCACGACGATGCACCACAGCGTCAGACGTACGACGATTTCTGGATAATCGAGCATGCCGGGGAAAGTCTGACCATACACGGCGATAATCGCGACGGCGAAGAACAGCAGCCCGAGCTTATAGGTGCGCATCATAAACATGCAGCCGAGCACCACCAGACTGGCGACGATCATGCGGATCAATGGGTAGCTATACGCCCATTTGTAAATCAAAAACAGGCTGCCGATTTCCATTGTCGTTGCGAGAACAAACAGGATCGCCACGAATTTGGTGTAAAACGCGTTGGACTGAACGCCGTAGAACAGCACCGCCAGCGAGATCGCCAGAAACGGGATCTGGAAAGTCATTGATATCAGCACAACCAGCAGACAGCCTATCCACAGCTGGAGCGTCTGCGGCAGCCGCCCTGGCCGCCGCTCGCTGAGTTCCTCATGGAAAAACGCCAGCAGCCTGACCAGCGGCAGCGGCAGGTAATTGAGCACGTTCATTATTGCGGCTCAAGGGTGGCGACCGCTGATGCACCGATACGGAACATGTTTGAGTCTGGTTTATCGACCATGATTTTGACCGGGAAGCGCTGGGCCACGCGCACCCAGTTGATCGAGCGGGAGACGCGCGGCAGGCCGCCGAGCACGATGCCGCCGTCGTCCGGCAACACACCGTAGCCAATGGAGTCGACTTTGCCGCTGAAGGTTTTACCGCTGTCGCTCATCAGGCGCAGGGTTGCCGGCGTGCCGGTCTGGATATTTTTCAGTTCGGTTTCGCGGAAGTTGGCGATCACGTACCAGTGGCGCGTGTCTATCAGGGTGAAAATAGGCTTCATGGCAGAGGCGAACTGGCCGATGGACGTTTTCAGCGATACCACGCGGCCATCAAACGGCGCGCGCACTGTCGCCATTTCAAGATGCAGTTTGGTTAACGCAATATCGGCCTCGACGGCCACCCGCTGGGCGACCAGCGCATCCACGCCGCTGACCGCGCTGGCGGCCTGCTGTGCTTGCAGCAGTACGGCGTTAAGGTCGGCTTCGCTGGCACGCTGCGCCGTTCTGGCGCGGTCAACATCTTCGGCGGAGACAAAACCCTGCGCCAACAGCGGTTCGGTGCGCTTAAGGGTATCACTGGCCTGTTTAGCGGCAGCACGGGCTTTCGCGACCGTTGCTTCTACGGAGCTGGCGGCAAATTTCTGCGCATCCACGCTGCGTTGAGTCAGCATGATCTGTTTATCCAGCGCCGCCAGCGAGGCTTCCGCTTTGGCCAGACTGGCTTCATAAGGGCGAGGATCGATGCGGAACAGCAGGTCGCCCTGTTTCACCTGTTGGTTATCAACCACCGCCAGTTCCACGATGCGCCCGCTAACTTCCGGCACAACATCAATGGTGTCGGCTGCGGCGTAGGCGTCACTGGTGGACGGGGAACTATCCACACGCCAGATGACAAATATCAGCACCACAAGTGTGAGAATAACCAGAGCCAGGGTAGGCACTTTGTTACGAGGAACTTTTTTCTGCGAGCTTTCCATGGGCGCATCTCAATGTGAGTTAAAAAAATACCAGCCAGAACAGCATGGAGTAGAGTGCAAAGAGGGCGGTATAAATAACCCCTGCGAATGACAGAACGTTATATTTATGCAGCATGACCCGTCGGGTGATGAGCGTAAGAATAACGCCAGCGATCATGCAGAAAAACCAGTCAGGGTAATAAGCGCCAATAACAGGAATAGCCGGGGGCAGTGAGCATCCTGTAAGTAATACGGCAAGCGAAAGCCAACCACTTTTTTTTAGTTGCATCACAATCCGGGATTTAACTATTTGCATATTAAAATACATCCTGTGTATTACGAACAATATCCGGGGTGAATATAAGAAATAAGAAGTACCAGTATGGCTATTTTTATCGAGGAGAAAAATAGCTTTATTGCGCAACCGCATTCATAACTTATTCGATTGTTTTATTTTTTATTGTATTTTATTTCTTGGGTGAATAAATATTCAGGGGGTAATCCCCCTGAACGTCGGTCATATTAATTGGGGGTGACAATATTTACCCACAGGTCAAATTGATCCAGACATGCGATAATTTCATCCAGCTTCGCCGCATTCCCGATGACTTTGACTTTTTTCGCTTTCACCAGATCTGCCATCTTTGTTTCGCCAGTCAGCACGCGATGCAGATCGGCACGGCTCATATAGAACGAGGTATCCGCTTTTGGCAACAGTGTCTTACGGTAGTTAAGCACGCTGTCATTGAGTGTCAGGTTCAGGTTATCACCTTCTGCCAGATTAAAGTTCAGGCTGATATCTTTACCTGCGGCTTTGTCGCTATCCAGGCGGACCGCCATATAGTCAAACAGCATTTCAACCGTCATACCTTTAATGGTGTCACTGGAGTTTGAGGTGCCGTGGCTAAACTTATGTACTCCTTCACGCAGTTCTTTCGCACCGGTCAGGTAGAACCCGCGCCAGGTTGCGGACTCTGCCTGATAGCCCAACTGTTCAAAGGTATCCGCTTGAAGGTTTTTCGCGATCTGATCGCCTGGATTAGCCGCGATTACCTGTTTGAGAAGCTCGGCGGCCCAGCGGTAATCGCCTTGTTTGTAGGCATCGCGTGCCAGCCCAATTGCATGTGTGGAGCCACCCAGCGCTTTCACGTAGCGTTTGCCCATTTCGACTTGTCCATAAGGATGGAGGTTCGCTGGGTTGCCGTCATAGTAGCCAAGATAGTAGTTATAAACGGCGCGGGCGTTGTGACTGACCGAGCCATAGTAACCGCGGCTGGCCCAGTTATTCGCCAGCGCAGGTGGGAGTTTTATCATGTCGCCCACTTCATTCAGCGTGTAACCCTGGTTGGCTAAATGTAGCGTTTGGTCGTGAATATACTTAATGGTGTCACGGTATTTATTAATATAATTATTAATATGATCATTACCCCATACCGGCCAGGTGTGCGGCATAAACAGGACTTCAGCCTGGCTTCCCCATGTATCAAGTGTTTCATTCAGATAGGATGACCACTTGCTAACATCACGGGTCTTCGCTCCGCGCAGAGTATAGAAGTTGTGCAGCGTATGAGTCGCATTTTCTGCAGTGCAGAGCGCTTTCAGTTTCGGAATATAGAAGTGCATTTCTGCTGGCGCTTCGCTGCCTGGCGTCATCAGAAAGTCGAATTCCAACCCATCAATCGTGCGTTTTTCACCTGTTTTGGTAATTGAGGTTGTCGGAGCGATAATGGTTGGATTGCCTGGTGCAATCGTAACGCCCAGACCGTTGCCAACGTTACCTTGCGCATTGTGCGGCAGCAGCAGACCATAAGAATACAGCACCCGACGGTTCATAATATTGCCGGCCAGCACATTTTCGCTGATGGCCTCTTCCATAAACCCGGCTGGCGCGATGATTTGCACTTTGCCTGCTTTGACATCCTCTTCGCTGACGATGCCTTTGACACCACCAAAGTGATCGGTATGACTATGGGTATAGATGACAGCAACGATAGGTTTTTGCGGACGATGTTGGAAATAGAGATCTAAACTGGCTTTTGCTGACTCAGGGCTGACCAACGGATCCACGACGATGATGCCGGTATCACCTTCAATAAAGGTGATGTTTGAGATATCCTGGCTGCGTACCTGATACATCCGGTCGGTGACTTTAAACAGCCCGGAAATACCATTGAGTTGTGACTGCCGCCAGAAGCTTGGGTTGACGGTATCGGGAGCGGGGGCATTGATGTCGAATTTATAATCTTCGGCACGGTAAAACACTTTACCCTCTGCATTTTTGAGTTCGCCATGGCTCAGTAGCGGCGCAATGAATCCGCGTTGTGCGTCAGCAAAATCCTGTTTATCACTAAAAGGTAACGATTTTATATATTGCTGATTTATTTGTTTGGTAAATGATGTTGCTTCTTTTGGGGTTTCGGTCGCGAATGCGGTATTCACTATAAAGCTTGTTGCAACTGAAATAGCAATAAACACCCTGTTTAAACGGAATGACCTGGCGTTATTCATATAAATCTCCATTTTATAATTAATACTGTGAATTTATTATCTTGGCTAATTTTGTTATTTTAATTTCATGCTTATCATAAGGACTAATTATTTATTTTTTGAATATAATTATGTGAGCTGTGTTGTCATTTTTGTTAGGTATTAGTGCTTCATGGTTCGAATGACGGTGGATTATTTAGTTAGCAAATAATGTGATGGACATTATATTTTCACCAGATAGATCATGAGTGCTCTTTCACTTCGCCTGAAATTACTCACAATTAGAAAGATAAAACGAATGAACGGAGCTACATGATGAAACCCGTTATTCTGGTTGTGGATGATGACATCGCTGTCTGCACGCTGTTACAGGATGTGCTGAGCGAGCACGTCTTTGCAGTGACCGCGTGTCATAGCGGACAGGAGGCGCTGCGCTGCATTGAGACTCAGCCGGATATCGCTCTGGTATTGCTGGACATGATGTTGCCCGATATCAACGGTCTGATGGTGTTGCAGCAGGTGCAAAAGATGAGGCCCGGATTACCGGTAGTCATGCTGACGGGCTTAGGCAGCGAGTCGGATGTGGTGGTCGGACTGGAAATGGGCGCTGACGACTATATCGGGAAACCGTTCAATGCGCGGGTGCTGGTGGCGCGGGTAAAGGCGGTGCTCAGACGCGTTGGCGTGTTGACGCCTGAAAGCGGCAGTCCGCAAACCACGGGACTTTCCTTTAATGGCTGGCATCTGGATACCGCCGGTTGCCAGTTACATAACCCTCAACAACTGAAGGTGGAGCTGACGCAGGGCGAATACAGCCTGCTGCTGGCACTGGCGCAGAACGCTCGTCGGGTGCTCAGCCGTGAGCAATTGCTGGAACTGACGCGCAGCGACAGCGTTGAGGTGTTTGACCGCACCATTGACGTGTTAATCATGCGGCTGCGGCGCAAAATAGAGAACAACCCGCACCAGCCAATGCTGATCAAAACCCTGCGCGGGCTGGGCTATGTGTTTGCCGCCGATGTGCAGCATCACGATAAAGCGGCGTGATCGTGCGCAGTTGCCGGATGCGGCGTAAACGCCTTATCCGGCCTACAAAAGCGATAACGACCCCGTAGGCCTGATAAGCGTAGCGCATCAGGCGTCAGCCATTTCTGCTTTCAACTCTGCCAGCGTTTTCGCGCCATCTATCGCGTTAGCGCACAGCAAGCTTGCCCGCGCACAGGCGTGCGCCAGTCTGATGCTGTCTGCCAGCGACCAGCGCTCATGACAGCCATACAGAAATCCGGCGCAAAACGCATCTCCTGCGCCGACGCTACCGACAATCTCTTCTTGCGCCAGTAACTGTGACGGTATCCAGACGCCCGGCAGATCCGGCGCTTCACCCCAGGCACCTTCCGGACAGTGGATCACCACCCGCTGGCGCACGCCTGCATCCAGCAGTTCGCGCGCGGCGGTAGCGATATGGGGAATATGCAGCTCGCCGTTGGTCTGGCGAATCTCCAGCCCGCTGAACTCCCCGGCCTCCAGCTCGTTAATCACCAGATAGTCGAGATGGCGCAGGGCCGGCATCACCAGTGGTTGGTAGCGCGGGTCGCCCTTACGCGAGACCAGATCCAGGGACGTTTCAAAGCCGTTGTCGCGCATTTGCGCCAGCAGCCGTGCGCTACGCGTCCCGTACTCCTCATCCGGCATGTCCAGACTGTCGAGCAGCAGCAGATAGCCAAGATGGAAGATTTTCATCGAGGTATCCAGTTGCTCAAAGGCGGGTAAATCCAGTAGTCGATTGGCGCCGGGCGAGTGAAAAAAGGTTCGCTGCCCGCTGGGGTCGGTCATCACCTGCGACATCGACGTGGGGGCGAATGTGGTGCGCTGCACATGCTGGCGATTAACGTGATACTGCTCCAGCATCGCCATGATGTAGTCGCCGTCGCTGTCCTGACCGATTAACCCCACCGCCTGCAGCGGCAGCCCAGTGTGCATTTTTGCCAGCGTCAGCAGCACGTTCAGCGGCGCACCACCCGTGGCGCGTTCGCTTCGAGTGATTTCCGCCAGCCAGCCGCGTTCCGGCCATTGCACAATTTGATGGACATGATCGACCAGCATGTTGCCTGCGGCGATAACGCCTTTGCGTTCCATCAGACCTGCCCCGCGCTGCCAAAAATGCGCATTTGTTCTGAAACGGTATCGGTAATGGCCTCTTCAATAGCCAGCAGCAGTTCGGCAAACTCGTCGTACAGCGGCTGCCGATTGGCCATCCGTGACTCTACCGCTGTCAGCGCCGCCTGCGACATGCCGGTGTAGAAGTTGATTTTGTGAATACCGAGTTCAATTGCGCGCTTGAAATCGTTATCGCTGATGCCTGAACCGCCGTGCAGTACCAGCGGGATCGCCGCCTGCTGGCGAATAGCGTCCAGACGCGGAAAGTCGAGTTCCGGTTCGCCTTTATATTTGCCGTGCGCATTGCCAATGGCGACCGCCAGCGCGTCAATCCCGGTTCTGTCGACGAAATCACGCGCCATCATCGGGTCGGTAAACAACGACTCGTCAGCATGACCGTACAGCGCGCCGCCCTCATCACCGCCCACCGCACCCAGTTCGGCTTCCACCGAGACGCCGACGGCATGACACATCTTCACCACTTCGCGGGTCTGGCGGATATTTTCTTCATACTCCAGCGTGGAGCCATCGAACATCACTGAACTGAAACCTAAGCGTAGCGCCCGCACCACTGACTCAAAGTGCAGGCCGTGGTCAAGGTTCAGCACCACCGGAATGTCGTGCCTGGCGGCTTCGAATTTGACCGCTTCGACCAGAGAATCCAGCGAGATATATTTAAAATGCACCTCGGCGATGTTGATGATAAACGGCGAACGTTCCTGTTTAGCCGCGGCAAACAGGGCGCGCAGGAAATGCGAGTCCAGAACGTTAAATGCGCCTAATGCATAGCGGTGCTCACGGGCATGGGCGAGGCCATCGGCGAGAGATATCAACGGCATAATGCGCTCCTTGGTTAGCGGAACAGGCGATATTCGTTACACAGCACCAGCTGCGCCGGTTCATCTTCTTCAATGTCGTTATAGCGGGTGATTGGTTGCAGAAAATGGTTATCGTGGTCGTCGTCATTAATAGATGAGACCTCGCCAACCAGCACGTCGCCAAAACCTTTTTCCGCCCAGAAGCTGTGATACAGGCCCGGCGGCAGGCAGATGCTCTCACCCGGCGTCAGGCGCAGTTGGCTGCCCGCGGCATGGGTTTGCCGACAGCCGTCAATCACCACGTTCACGTCGCTGTCCTCCGTTTGCTCCCGCAGCCCCGCATTCCACAGTTCCACTATTAAATTACCGCCGCCACGATTGATAATGTCTTCGCGTTTGCGCCAGTGAAAATGCATCGGCGTGACCTGCGCCTCGCGGACATGCATGATTTTCTCGGCGTAGCATTTCTCGTAAGGCATACCTTTCGGCGAGCCATTACGCAGGGTGAACAGCGTTAACCCTTGCGCGGCGAAATTGTTGCCGCCAAAGGCGGTGACATCCCAACCGAGCTTAAGGTCGAAAACTTCGCTCCAGGCCGAGGCATCAAGCTTGCGCCATTGGGTCGGCGGGAAACTGGCGAAAGGGGGGAGGTGCACGTCGTGCAGAGAAAAAAACTGGCGCGTGTGGCCAAGGATTTCGTTTATTGCGGAGCGTTTCATTGCAGAATTCTCCTTAGAATAATGCCGGATGGCGCTGCGCTTATCCGGCCTACAAATTCATACCGATCTTGTAGGCCGGAGAAGGCATTTTTACCGCTATCCGACGTTGCTGTGGCGGGTTATTTCACCGTCCAACCTTTATAATTGGCAACGTTGTTTTTATCGATCATTGTCACCGGGATCAGCACGGGCTCTTTTGGGGCGGGTTTCCCCTGCAGTATGTCATAGCCGATTTCGACCGCTTTGGCAGCCATCACCTGCGGATCTTGTGCCGGCGTCGCCACAAATAATGAGTTTTCGCGCTTCAGCGCCTCTTCACCGTCTGGCGATCCGTCGACGCCGACAATAAAGAATTCGTTACGCTGCGCCTGTTTTGCCGCCAGATCGGCACCGATCGCCGTGGGATCGTTAATGGCGAATACACCGTCGATCTTCGGATTTGCCGCCAGCAGCGCGGTCATGATCTCCAGCCCGCCCTCGCGGCTGCCTTTGGCGTTTTGGTTATACGACAGCACCTTGATGTCCGGATGGCGTTTGAACTCGGTCTGGCAGCCTTCCACACGGTTCTGGACGGCGGAAACCGGCGGTCCGTTGATGATGACGACGTTGCCTTTCCCTTTCAGACGGTCGGTAATGTATTTGCAGGCCATTTCACCCGCCTGAGTGTTATCGGAGGTGATGGTCGCGTCTGCGCCTTCCGCCGCCACGTCAACGGCCACCACCACAATCCCGGCGTCTTTCGCGCGTTTTACCGCCGGACCGATGCCTTTGGAGTCCGCGGCGTTAAGGATAATCATGTCGACTTTGGCGGCAATAAAGTTGTCGATTTGCGACACCTGTTGCCCCAGATCGTAGCCGCTGGAGACCAGCGTCACTTTGACGCTATCACCCGCCAGTTTACGTGCCTCCAGCTCCGCGCCTTTGGTTATTTGCACGAAGAATGGGTTCGCCAGGTCGCCCACCGTAACGCCGATCGATTTCAGTTCTTTTGCCTGCACAAACGGAGCTGCAGCAAGCAGTGCGCCAGCACAGAGCGCGGTCACTAATGGCTTCAAACGCATACTCGTTTCCTCACGTAGGGTATTGTTGTTATCGGCCGGACAAAGCGATTACGCCGCCATCCGGCAAGCTTGTCTATGCACTTTGATGGTGTCGGGTACGGTATTTGTCGATCAGCACCGCTATGATGATCACCGCCCCTTTGATCACCAGTTGCCAGAAATAGGAGACGCCCATTAGCGTCATGCCGTTATTGAGCGTGGCGATGATCAGCGCCCCCACCAGCGTGCCGGTGATGGTGCCGATCCCGCCGACGAAGCTGGTGCCGCCGAGGATCACCGCCGCGATGGCGTCCAGCTCGTAACCCATACCTAAGTTGCCGTTGGCGCTGTACAGTCGCGAGGCGCTCATCACCCCACCCAGGCCTGAAAGCAAACCGCTGATGCCGTAAACGAACAGCAGCACCAGCCACACTTTGATCCCGGTTAAGCGTGCGGCCTGCATGTTGCCGCCGACCGCGTAGATATGAACGCCGAGCGTAGTGCGGCGCAGAATAAACCAGCACACCACCACCACCGCCAGCGCAATGACTACCAGCCACGGAACCGGGCCGAGATAGTTGTTGCCGATCCACTCAAAGCTGATGTTGGAGTTAATCACCGTGGTGCCATCGGCCAACAGATAGGCCGCGCCGCGCAGAGCTGTATAGGTTCCAAGCGTGACGATAAACGGCGGCAGCCCGGCAAAAGCCACCAGCGCACCGTTAAACAGCCCCAGCACCAGGCCGAGCATCAGCGCCGCCGGAATCGACAGCATGGCAAACTCAGGAATAAGAGAAACGACCATCGCCGCTACGGCGGTGGTGCCGAGAATCGAGCCAACTGAGAGATCGATCCCGCCGGTCAAAATGATAAAGGTCATGCCAGCCGCCAGCACGATATTGATCGAGGCCTGGCGGGTAATATTCAGCAGATTGCTCTCGGTGAAAAAATTGGGCGCAATAAAACCAAATACCGCCACAATCAGGATCAAAATCGGTAAGATGCCGACCGTTTGCATCAGATCGCTCATCAGCATCTTTTTTGCGGTGGTGGATTTCGCCACCTGCTGGGGAGTGGTTGGATTATTCATGGGGCACCGCCTGATGATGGGAGTCGTTCACGCCGGTCGCCAGCGTCATAATATTTTCCTGGGTAATACTTTGTCCGTTCAGCTCGCCGGCAATGCTGCCTTCGCGCATGACGTACACGCGATCGCTCATGCCAACGACTTCCGGCAATTCGCTGGAGATCATCAGGATCGCCACGCCTTTGCGCGCCATGTCGTTCATGATCCGGTAGATCTCGCTTTTCGCGCCAACGTCTACCCCGCGCGTGGGTTCATCGAGGATCAAAATGCGTGGGCCGATCGCCACCCAGCGTGAGATCAATAATTTTTGCTGATTGCCGCCGGACAGCCCACCTGCGCGTACCTGCGCGTGCGGCACGCGAATGTTGAGCAGTTTGATAGCGTCATCGGAAATGGCCTGCGCCTTTTTGCGATCGAGCATGCCCCAGTTGGCATCGCGCTCCAGCGTCGCCATGGTGATGTTCTCTGCTGCCGCCAGTTCTAAAAACAGCCCCTGTTCTTTGCGGTTCTCGGTCAGAAAGCCGATGCCGTGATCAATCGCTTCGCGCGGGGAGTGGATCACCACCGGTTCACCGTCTACTTCAATCATGCCGCCGATGGCTTTACGTACGCCAAAAATCAGCTGCGCCAGTTCAGAACGCCCGGCGCCAACTAACCCGGCGAGGCCGACGATCTCCCCGGAGCGTACCAACAAGCTGCACGGCTGGACTTTATGACCGTCGGTCAGGTGGTGGACGTTGAGGCGCGCTTTCCCTAAGGGAATATCGCGTTCTTTGTTGAACAGATCGCTTAGCGGACGGCCCACCATCATGCGCACCAGCTCCGCGGCGTTGAGCTTGTCGCGGGTCAGGCTGCCAACATATTGTCCGTCGCGCAGGACGCTGACGCGGTCCGAGAGTTCGTACACTTCCGCCATGCGGTGGCTGATGTAGATAATCGCCATCCCCTCATCGCGCAGGCGCATGATCAGTTCAAACAAGCGATGGGTTTCACGTGAGGAGAGGGCGGCGGTGGGTTCATCCATCACCAGAATGCGGCTGTTACGGTGCAGGGCGCGGGCAATTTCCACCTGCTGCTGTTCGGCGATGGTCAACGTCATCACACGATCGCTGGCCTTAAACTGGGCACCGAGTCGGTCGATGACTTTCTGTGACTGCATGACCATCTCTTTACGCTGGACCAGACCGCCGCGCGACAGCTCGCTGCCAAGAAAGATATTTTCCGCTACAGTCAGGTTCGGCGCGAGTTGCATCTCCTGATAAATCAGCGTGATGCCTGCACTAAGCGCATCTTTAGGACCGCGAATGTGGAACGGCTGACCGTCAATCAGGATCTCACCGCTGGTGGCGGTACAGGCGCCCGCGAGGATCTTCATCAGGGTGCTTTTCCCTGCGCCGTTCTCGCCCATCAGGGCATGAATCTCACCTGGCCAGACGGTTAAATCGACCCCTTTCAGCGCATAAAATTTGCCAAACGCTTTAGCAATGTTGCGCATCTCCAGAACCGGTGTCCTGCTCATGGCGGATCTCCTGTGGGGTGGCCGATATCAGCAGTCCATCACAGGAATGTAAATGCAAAATGTCAGAAGCCGTTCATATTTGTCATATTGCGATTTTTCTTCACGGAGCGTGATATGCCGCAACCGGGACGTCACTTTTTCGCCAGTGCGCGCGGACGATTGCTGTTCTTCAATCTGCTGGTGGTGGCTGTCACGCTGATGGTGAGCGGCGTGGCGGTGCTGGGTTTTCAGCACGCAAGCCAGATTCAGGAGCAGGTGCAGCAGCAAACCGTTGACGACATGACCGGCAGCATGAACCTGGCGCGGGATACGGCGAACGTGGCGACGGCGGCGGTGCGGCTGTCGCAGGTGGTCGGGGCGCTGGAATACAAAGGGGAAGCGGAGCGGCTGCAGGAGACGCAACGGGCGCTGAAGCAGTCGCTGGAACAACTGGCTACCGCGCCGCTGGCGCAGCAGGAGCCGGTGCTGGTTGAGCGTATTATCCAGCGCAGTAATGAACTACAAAGCAGTGTAGAAGGGATGTTGCAGCGCGGGCAGCGGCGACATCTGGAGCGTAACGCGTTGCTCAGTTCGCTGTATCAGAATCAAAGCTATTTACGTCATCTGCAAAAGCTCACCGGCGCGCAGGACGATGTGCTGCTGGGGCAGATGGACCGCTTAATTGTTGCCGCCATCGATACACCCACGCCGCGTTCGGTGGTGAAACAACTGGATGCGGTGATGCCTGCGCTTCCCTTGCAGCATGCCAATCCGCTGATTAGCGGTATCCTCAACGACTTCAATCAGGAGCTGCATAAGCTGGAGCCGCTCTCTTCCGCGCTAGAGCAGAGCGATTTGGCGATCAACTGGTATATGTTTCATATCAAAGCGCTGGTGGCGATCCTCAACAGCGATATCAATCAGTATGCCTCGCAGGTGGCGCTGATCTCAGAGCAGCGGGTAGCGCAAAGCCATCAGGAACTGCAATCTGGCGCGTTGTTTATTTTAGTGTTTGCGCTACTGGCGGTGGTGATCACCGGTTTTGCCGGGTGGTATATCTACCGTAATCTCGGTTCCAATCTGACGGCCATTTCGCGGGCGATGACCCGGCTGGCGCACGGTGAATCAGATGTCAGCGTCCCGGCCCTGCAGCGGCGTGATGAGTTAGGCGAGCTGGCCCGCGCTTTTAGCGTCTTTGCCCGGAATACGGCGTCGCTGGAGCACACAACCCGATTACTCAAAGAAAAAACCAGCCAGATGGAAATCGACCGCACCGAGCGCCAGGAACTGGAAGAGGCGCTGCTGCACAGCCAAAAGCTGAAGGCGGTGGGGCAACTGACGGGCGGATTAGCGCATGATTTCAATAACCTGCTGGCGGTTATTATTGGCAGTCTGGATCTGGTGAATCCGGAGTCGCCCGATGCGCCACGGGTAAATCGGGCGCTAAAAGCCGCCGAGCGCGGGGCGCTACTTACCCAGCGACTGCTGGCCTTTTCGCGCAAACAGTCGTTGCACCCTCATGCGGTGGAGCTGAAAACGCTGCTGGAAAATCTGGGCGAACTGATGCGCCACTCTCTTCCGGCCACGTTGACGCTGGAGATTGAAGCCCAGTCTCCCGCCTGGCCCGCGTGGATTGACGTCAGCCAACTGGAAAACGCCATTATCAATCTGGTGATGAACGCCCGTGACGCCATGGACGGGCAGGCGGGCACGATTAAAATCCGTACCTGGAACCAGCGGGTCACGCGCAGCGATGGGCGTAAGCAGGATATGGTGATGCTGGAGGTCGCCGACCAGGGCTGCGGGATGTCGCAGGAGGTGAAAGCTCAGGTCTTTGAGCCGTTTTTCACCACCAAACAGACCGGCAGCGGCAGCGGGCTGGGGTTATCAATGGTCTACGGCTTTGTACGTCAGTCCGGCGGGCGCGTGGAGATTGAAAGCGCGCCGGGGCAGGGAACGACGGTCAGGTTGCAACTGCCTCGCGCCGTAGTGCCGGTGCAGGCTCAGGCAGAACCGGTGGCGGTACATGCGGCGAACAGCGGTGAAAAACTGGTGCTGGTGCTTGAGGACGAGGCTGATGTGCGCCAGACGTTGTGTGAGCAATTACACCTGCTGGGCTACCTGACGTTAGAAGCCGCCAACGGCGAACAGGCGATGCACATGCTGGCGGCTTCATCCGAGATTGATATTTTTATCAGCGACGTCATGCTGCCTGGTGGTTTAAGCGGCGTGGATGTGGTTAACCATGCCCAGGCACATTATCCGCAGCTGAACATCCTGCTGATGAGCGGTCAGGATTTGCGTCCGGCCCATAACCCGGCACTGCCGGATGTGGCGTTATTGCGTAAGCCTTTTACTCGGGGAGAGCTGGCGCAGGCACTGCGGAAAAGTGAACAGTCATACCGCTAAGACATTGTCCTCTTTGCATACTATTTTGCGAGCTTCCTTCGGAAAACTAAACCTGCCAAAGAGATTAGGAATTCATCAAGACCAGGGAGCAAACGGGTGATGCTAATCTGAGCAAACACAGCCTGATTAGGATATAAAAGGAATTATGCCAGTACTAACAAGAGGTGATTCGCAGATGATTGTGATGCCGACAACGTATAGCCCGATGGCCGTCGCCCGCTCGTTTAAGGTGGTGGATACGTTTGAGCTTTCCGGGCGTATTCTGCTGGTTATTTATGACAGGCAAACTCCACGCGCAGCAATCATTGAAGCTGATATTGAGATTTTTAATGGTGTGCCTCGCCATCGAGTTCTTGCTGCACTGGATTTGCAGCGTAAACCCTACCTGGACAACGATATTCTAACGGTGGAACGATGTTGGGAAGAGGCGTCTGTGTTTCAGATAGAAGGGATATGTGTTAATCCGTCCGAACGAGATAAAGGGTTGGCGACGCGCCTGTATGAAGCACTGATTTTGCGCTGTGGTGTAACGCTGATTAGCGATTTTGAGCAATATGATGGCGGGAAAATGCTCTGGCAGAAAATTGCGCGTGAGTCTGAATACATCTCAGTTTTTATCCTGGACACGGAGCAAAACGCATTCTGGCCGTATGATGGTTCGAAGGTTATATATGATGGGGGATGTATCCCAGAAGAGCGTATATGGAGCATGTCACCAGATACAAAATGCCACGGTGTTGTTTTGGTGGCAGAGGAAAAACAACGCGCTTACCAGTTGATGGAGCCAGGGGCGTCCTATCGAGTTTGAGATTCCTCCGCTACACCTTCTTTTCTGCGTTGACTAACGTAAAGCCAGTTCAACTTCGGGTCTGGCTTATGAAATGTTATCCCATGCTTTTATTGTTTAGCTTGCTGTCACTGACCACCATGTCAGCGCAGGCGGATATTATTGATGACGCCATTGGTAATATTCAGCAGGCGATTAACGACGCATACAAACCGGACAACGGGCGGGATTATGACGACTCCCGTGATGAAAGCTGGCAGCGCCAGATGAGTGACGACCGGCGCAGGCAATATGACAATCGCCGCCGCCAGTTTGAAGATCGACGTCGCCAACTGGATGACCGTCAGCGCCAGCTCGATCAGGAACGGCGTCAGTTAGAAGACGAAGAGCGCAGAATGGAAGAAGATTACGATCGTTAGCGCAATCTTTCGCTGGCAAGGTTATAGACTTCACTACGCTCGCGTTTACCGACGGCAACGACCGCGATGACCAGGGTGTCGTCAATAACTTGATAAACAAGACGAAACCCTGAAGCTCGTAGTTTGATTTTATAGCAATCTTTTATTCCCCTGAGCTTTGCTGAAGGGACATGCGGGTTTTCACAGCATTTCTTTAGATTTTTGGCAAACTGCTGCTGAATAGCTTTATCAAGTTTTTGCCATTCTTTCAGCGCATCTTCCCTGAACTTTACCGTATAACTCATAAATAGCTGTCCAGATCCACATCCACCAGGGGTTGTTGGCTACGTTCATGGACTAATTTAACCAGTTGCTGATCGTCCAGCGCATCAAGCATTTTTTCGTAAAGTTCTGCTGGCACACAATAAAAGGCGGGCTGGTTACGGTTCAGGATGGCGACCGGGAACCCATCTCCTGCGCTGACAGTCGCCATCGGATTTTTTTTCAACTCACTCACGCTGGCGGTGGTATCGCTTAAGATGATATGCGGCATAATGGCTCCTAAAGACCGTTTAACTGGTCTTAATATAAGACACAAAAGACCTGTTAACAAGTCTTATTGTGGGGTGTGATCGCTAATCCAGCACAATCTCCATCCCGTCATACCCAGCCTCAAATCCTTCTGGCAGCGGATTTTCCATCAGCCACAGATCAAACTGGTGGCTGATATGCGTCAGGATCACCCTTGGACAGCGCATAACCTCGTTCAGCGCGATGACGGTATTGAGATCGCAATGATTGCGCGGCGGCTCGGCGCGCGGGGCATGGCTGCAGTCGATGATAATCACCTGCGGTGGGTTATTGTGGAGAAACTTCAGCGTCTTATCGGGAAGCCCGGCGGTGTCGGAGAGCCACGCCACGCGGCTGTGCGCGGTCTCGAACAGATAGCCAAACGTTAGTTTTGAATGGTTGAGCGGCAGCGGCGTCACCTGCAACCCTTGCAGCTCAAACACCACGAACGGCGCGACGGTATGGCTAAAATCGAGAATACCGGGATGCTTAAACAGATCGTCGCAACCCTGTTCATCCGGCGGACCGTACACCGGGATATTCGCCCCTACGCCCCAGCGCAACGGGAACAACCCCTGCACATGATCCATATGATAGTGGGTCAGCAGAAACTGCTGAAAGCTGCCCGCTGGCCAGTCGTCCATCAGATGCGGGATCCCCGCGTCCAGCAGGGTCACCGCATGATTGAATTTGACCACCCCGCTACAGGGGCGTCGACGGTATTGCGCCTGTAAGCGCGCCCGCTGACAGGCCGCGCAGTCGCAGCCAAATGCCGGCACCAGCTGCGCGCCGCCGGTTCCCGTCAGCGTAATGGTCAGACTCATGGCTCCTCCTACAACGGTTTGGTGAAGCGAAAATGGCTCTGGGTATAGCCTTCGCGCTGGTAAAAACGATGCGCGTTAAGGCGTTGGGTGCTGGTGGAAAGCTCGGTCATTTCTGCGCCTGCTTCGCGCGCGGTGGCTTCGGCCCAGGCCAGTAGCTGGCTGCCTACCGTTAATCCTCGCGCCTGTGGCATTACCACCAGTTCCTGAATCTCGCCAATCCAGTTGGCGTGGTGCAGATGAAACTGCAGGTGCAGACCGATCAAGCCGACGACCTGCCCGTCGAGCAGCGCCAACTGGTAGTGCATGTTAGGATCTTGCAGATTCGCGGCGTATCCGGCGTTAAAGGCCTGGTGATCGAATTGTCCCTGCTTGAGTTCACAGATAAGCGCGTAAACCGCATCGGTATCGTAGAGCGTGGCGCGGCGTAATTCACAGACAGACATGTTTCTTCTCCTTGCGTCCCATCAGTGCGAGCAGTGTATCGACAGACTGTAGCAAACTGCCATCATTGTTGAGGATGTGGCAGTCATACGGCGCGTAGCGGGCCGCGCGTTCAAGGCGGGCGGCGATTTCCGTTTCACTCTCCCGCCCACGCGCCTGCAGACGCTGCCGTAGAATCGCTGGGGAAACCTGTAAGCAAATAGGAAGTAACGACGCGCCGTAACGAGCCTGCGCCTGGGGCAGATGGGCGCGCGATCCGTTGACCACCACATCAAAACCGGCGTGCAGCCAGAGGTCAATCTCCACGCCCACGCCGTAGTAGAAGCCGTTCGCGTGCCAGCTCAGTGCCAGCAGATTCTGCCCGGCGCGGGTAAAAAATTCTTGTTCACTCAGCGCAATATGATTTTCATTCCCGGCGTTAGCGGCACGGGTGATGTATCGATGCGCCACCAGTAGTTGCGCGGGTTCCTGCAGGCGGAGTTCTGCCAGCAGACTGTCCTTACCAGAGCCGGATGGCCCCATCAGCCAGATCAGTTTCCCCATAGTCAGAATACCCTTTTGCCCTGACGCCAGACGTGGTCGATATGGATGTTGCCCCCTTTGCGGTGTGCCAGCACCAGATCCGCCCGTTTACCTTCGGCAACAACGCCGCGATCGTCGAGATTCAATGCCCGCGCCGGATTGCGGGTCACCAGACGAATCGCCTGCGGCAGGGTAAAGCGGTTGGCGTCGTCATCCGCCACGCGAAATGCCGCGTCGAGCAGGCTGGCGGGGTAGTAATCGGAAGAAAGAATATCCAGCAGCCCCAGTTCAGCCAGCTTATGCGCCGCCACATTGCCGGAGTGAGACCCTCCGCGCACGATGTTCGGCGCGCCCATCAGCACGTTCATGCCATGCTGGCGCGAGGCTTCAGCCGCCGCGAAAGTGGTGGGAAATTCGGCGATCACGCTGCCAAGTTGGTGCGATTCCAGCACATGTTCGCTGGTGGCATCGTCATGGCTCGCCAGCGCGATATTACGTTCGCGGCAAAGCTGGGCGATGGCGTTACGATTGGGCTGTGACCAACGCGCCGCCAGCGCTAACTGTTCTTCTTCATAGCGGGCCATCTGCTCGTCGGTGAGCGAATATTTGCCCTGATAATACTCGCGGTACTTTTCTCGATTGGCGAACTGGCGCTGGCCCGGCGAATGATCCATCAGTGAAACCAGCGTCACCGGCTCGCGCCCGACCAGTTTTTCAAACAGCGGCAGGGTGGTGTGGTGCGGCAATTCGCAGCGCAGATGCAGGCGGTGTTCGGCGCGATTGACCCCGCGTTTTTGTGTCTCTTCCACGGCGTTGATCATCTTCTCCAGATTTTCGAGCCGATCGCCGCCGTCGCGCACGTCGCCAATCGCCACCGCATCCAGCACGGTAGTAATGCCGCTGGCGACCATTAGCGCGTCATGGCTGCTCATCGCCGAGTGGGCAGGCCAGTCGACCTTCGGGCGCGGGGTGAAGAATTTATCCAGATTATCGGTATGCAGCTCAATCAACCCTGGCAGCAGCCAGCCGCCTTCGCCGTCTAAAGCCTCCGGCAGACGGCTCTGGGTTTCTGCAAATGCGCGAATAACCCCTCCCTCAATTTCCAGCGATCCTTGCACCACTTCATCTTCCAGAACCAGCTTTACATTGTTGATAATCATGCTGTTGTTCCCATCAGGTGCAGACGGTCCGCTACGCGGTCGCGCACGGTTTGATCGTGAAAAATACCGACAATGGCTGCGCCGCGGGCTTTCGCCTCTTCGATCAGCGCCACTACGGCAGCGCTGTTTTTGGCGTCCAGCGAGGCGGTCGGCTCATCGAGCAGCAGAATCGGGTAATCGACGATAAACCCACGGGCGATATTGACGCGCTGCTGTTCGCCGCCGGAAAAGGTCGATGGCGCGAGGTGCCACAGACGTTCCGGTACGTTGAGACGCGTTAACAGGCTGGCGGCTTTCGCGGCGCATTCTTCACGGGATACGCCGAGATCCAGCAGCGGCTGCATCACCACATCCAGCGCGGAAATCCTTGGGATCACGCGTAGAAACTGGCTCACCCAGCCGATGGTTGAACGGCGAACCTCCAGCACTTTGCGCGCCGGGGCCTGCACCAGATCGACCCATTCATCGCTGTGGCGGATGTGGATGTGTCCTTCATCTGGCAGGTAGTTGGCGTACAGCGAACGCAGCAGCGTGGATTTTCCGCTGCCGGAGTGGCCGTGCAGCACCACGCATTCGCCGCTTTTCACTGCCAGAGTGGCGTTTTGCAGCACCGGCAGACGTACGCCGTTTTGCTGGTGGAGCACGAAGGTTTTACTGACGTTTTCAACGCGGATCGCGTTCATTTTTAGCCTCTTTAGACATTTTTGCGTTCGATTGCCTGATGGCGCTTCGCTTATCAGGCCTACAACTTATCCGGCCTACAAAAGTGCGATCCAGGTAGGCCCGAACAGCGCAGCGCCATCGGGCACAACAAAAAATCAGTTCTGCAATACCGACGACACCAGCAACTGGGTATACGGATGATGCGGATCGTCGAGTACGCGGTCGGTTAACCCACTTTCCACCACCTGACCCTGCTTCATCACCAGCAAACGGTCCGCCAGTAGACGCGCCACGCCCAGATCGTGGGTGACAATCACTACCGCCAGATCCAGTTCCACCACCAGGCCGCGCAGCAGGTCCAGCAGTTTGGCCTGTACCGAAACGTCCAGCCCGCCGGTAGGTTCGTCCATAAACACTAGCTTTGGGTGGGTGACGAGGTTGCGGGCGATCTGCAGGCGCTGCTGCATGCCGCCGGAGAAGGTGGTCGGCAGGTCGTCGATACGTGAGGCAGGGATCTCCACCTCCTCCAGCCAACGCTGTGCGGTGGCACGGATGTCGCCATAGTGGCGCGCGCCGGTGGCCATCAGGCGTTCGCCGATATTGCCGCCTGCGGAAACCTGACGGCGCAGGCCATCCAGCGGATGCTGATGCACCACGCCCCACTCGGTGCGCAGCAGACGGCGGCGGTCGGCCTCGTTCATGCCGTACAACGAACGGTTCTGATACAAAATGTCACCGTTCTGCGGCGTCAGCCGTGAAGAGATTGATTTCAGCAGGGTGGTTTTGCCGGAACCGGACTCGCCGACGATACCCAGCACTTCGCCAGGCCACAGGTCAAACGAGACGTCGCTGAAGCCTTTGCCCGGCGCGTAGAGGTGAGTCAGGTTGTTGACTGAAAGCAGCGGTTGCGTCATTTGCTGAGAGCCTCGCTCTGTTGGCGGCAGTAGTCGGTGTCGGAGCAGACAAACATGCGTTTGCCGGTGTCATCGAGCACTACTTCATCGAGATAGCTGTGGGTAGAGCCGCAGATGGCGCAAGGCTCATCCCAGCTCTGCACGGTAAACGGGTGATCGTCGAAATCGAGGCTCTCCACGCGGGTATAAGGAGGAACGGCATAGATGCGCTTTTCGCGACCTGCGCCAAACAGTTGCAGGGCCGGCATCATGTCCATCTTCGGATTATCGAATTTCGGGATGGGCGACGGGTCCATGACGTAGCGGTCATTGACCTTCACCGGATAGGCGTAGGTCGTGGCGATATGGCCGAAGCGGGCGATATCTTCATACAGTTTCACCTGCATGATGCCGTACTCTTCCAGCGCGTGCATGGTGCGGGTTTCTGTTTCGCGCGGTTCAATAAAGCGCAGCGGCTCGGGGATTGGCACCTGGAAGATGATTATCTGATCTTCCACCAAGGGTGTTTCCGGGATGCGGTGGCGGGTCTGGATCAGTGTGGCGTCTTCGGTACGCTCCGTCGTCGCCACGCCCGTTACGCGTTTGAAGAAGTTGCGGATCGACACCGCGTTGGTGGTGTCGTCCGCACCCTGATCAATCACCTTCAGCACGTCCGGTTCGCCAATCACGCTGGCGGTAAGCTGAATGCCGCCCGTGCCCCAGCCGTAGGGCATCGGCATTTCGCGTCCGCCGAACGGCACCTGATAGCCGGGGATGGCTACCGCTTTTAAAATGGCGCGGCGGATCATGCGTTTGGTCTGTTCATCAAGATACGCAAAGTTGTAGCCGGAGAGGTTAGCGGTCACGGGCGGCCTCCTGTTGCAGGCGTTTGAGCAGTTCCAGTTCGGCCTGGAAATCGACGTAATGGGGGAGCTTGAGGTGCGATACAAAACCCGCCGCCTCGACGTTATCCGCATGCGCCAGCACGAACTCTTCGTCCTGCGCCGGTCCCGTGACCGTTTCATTGTATTCGACTGCCTGTAAGGCGCGGTCCACCAGCGCCATCGCCATTGCTTTACGTTCGCTCATGCCGAACACCAGCCCGTAGCCGCGGGTAAAATGGGGAGATTCGTTCTCTGGTGCGACAAAGCCGTTGACCATTTCACACTCAGTCATCAGCAGTTCGCCGACGTTTACCGCAAATCCCAGCTCTTCCGGTACGGTTTCCAGTGCTACGTAACCGCTGCGGATCTCGGCGGCAAACGGGTGGTTGCGTCCGTAACCGCGTTGGGTGGAGTAGGCCAGTGCCAACAGATAGCCTTCGTCGCCGCGCATCAGCTGTTGCAGGCGTGAGGCACGCGAGCACGGATAAACCGGCGGTGTGCGAGTGATATCGTCGGGCGCGTCGCCGTTATCTTCTTCGCGTTTTGCCAGCCCCTGATTGGCCAGCAGGGAAAAGACGTGCGGGGAGGCATCCTGCGTGCTATCCGCGCAGCGCAGCGGCGGCGTTTCACCATTGGCCAGCAGGGTAAAATCCAGCAGGCGATGGGTGTAGTCGTAGGTAGGACCTAACAACTGCCCGCCGGGGATGTCCTTGTAGACCGCCGAGATTCGGCGCTCAAGGCGCATTTCTGCACTGTTAAGCGGCTCGCTGACCGCCACTTTTGCCAGCGTCGTGCGGTAGGCACGCAGCAAAAAGATGGCTTCGACGTTATCGCCGCTGGCCTGCTTTAGCGCCAGCGCCGCCAGTTCGCGGTCGGCGATGCCGCCTTCGGTCATCACCCGGTCGACAGCCAGGTTCATCTGCTGTTCGATTTGTGCGACGCTCAGTTCGGCAATGGTCTCCTCGCCCCGGCGTCGGTTTTCCTGCAGGGCGTGGGCGTTGGCTATCGCCTTTTCGCCCCCTTTTACGGCGACGTACATCAGCACACCTCCACATGAGTCGTTCGCGGAATAGCCAGCAGGCGTTCGCCGCAGGTGAGGATCAGATCGACTCCCAGCGGGAACGGATGCGGGCGTTCGGTGAGTTCGTGAATCAGGCATTCCGGCAGTTGGGGCGCGATCATGCGTTCTTCGGCAATACCGGCGCCGGTCAGACGCAGCATGCGTCCGCCGCTTAAGCCAGAGACCTGAACAATCAGCGTGGCGCTGGTCTCTGGCGCGACGGCGGAACCGGCGGAGAGGGCGTTTAGCTGTTCGCTGCTGATGCGTTCGTCGGCGACGGCAAATGCCGCCAGCTGCGGCTGATCCACCAGCGGCGCGTTGGTATGAAAACGCAGATTCTGCCGGGCAATATCGTTATCCATCGACGGCGCCAGCCAGACCGGCGTGTCGCCATCAACCAGAGTCAGCAGCACGCTGGTGGTTGCCAGACTCAGCGGCTGCCAGCCGTGTTTCAGTTGATGCAGGGCGACGATCACGCCCGGCTCGCTCATGGCCTTCAGCAGGCGACGAAAGCTCTGCTGCGCATCCTGAACGGGTAAATTAAAAGCGGTTTGTAAGGTCATGCGTTATCTCCGCGTACCAGCGTGAAGAAGTCGACCCGGCTGGCGTTGATTTCGGCACGGCGTGCGCTAATCAGCGCATCGCGTTCCGCTTCCAGCGGGGCAATCAAGGTTTCCATTAAGCTTTGGAAATGCGTTTGTTCCTGCAGCAGTGCGTCAATTACCGCGCACTGCTCGGCATGGTGTTTGTTACGTCCCAGCAGGTAGCTGTAACCCAGCGTGCCGCTCTTCAGGCGCACCACCGCGCGGGTGAGCGTGGTGTCGCCAGCAAAGAAGCGATTGCCGGTGCCGCCCATGCGGGCCTGGATTTGCAGCAGTCCGCATTCCGGTGCGCGGATAAGTTCATAGTCCGGCGTCAGTTTGAGCGCGTTGATGCGGGCACTCAGGGCATCGGCATTGCTATAAGCCAGCGCGCGCATCCAGCGCTGGCGGGTGGCGGTATCGAAATGCATTCAGTGCTCCATAGTGAATTCGATCATGTCGGCGCGGGTCAGGCTGACGGAGTATTCCGTCGCCTGCTTTTCGCCTTCACGGTGGTTCAGGGTGCGCACGCACAGCAGCGGCGCCATATTGGGGATTTCCAACACCTTGCTCTCTTTGGCCTGGGCCCGGCGGGCGCTGATGCGCGTTTGCGTGCGCAGGAGTGTCAGACCGGACTCTTCTCGTAAGTAGTCATGCAGCGAACCGCTGTTAAAGCCCTGCATAAGCGGCCACAGCGTGAGGTCGGAAAAATAGTGGTCGATTTGGCACAGGGCGATGCCGTTAACCCGGCGCAGAGTGCGCAGGTGAATCACGTTGTCGCCTTCGTTAATGCTGAGCGCGTCGGCAATATGGCTGGAGGCCGGGCGCAGTACCGCCAGCAGTTTTTCGCTGGTGGGGTGGCTGCCCTGATCCAGCAGGTTCTGACTGAAACGCGCCTGGGCATTGAGCGGGTAATCAAACGGGCGCATCAGCACCAGCACGCCAACGCCCTGGCGACGTTGAACCCAACCGCGCTCAACCAACTGGTCAATAGCGCGGCGCAGGGTATGGCGATTCACCTCGTAGCGCGCGGCAAGCTGCTGCTCGGCGGGCAGATAGTCCCCGCAGCGATAATGTTGACGAAGCTCCTGCTCAAGTCTCGCGGCAATTTCCTGATAACGCGTTGGATAACTGGTCGGATGTGTAGACAAGTGCATAGCAATCAATGCCTCGCTAATCAGATAAAGTGCTTACGCAAACGCTGGGAAAGGAAATCCAGTAGACTGACGGTGACGATGATTAACACCATCAGGGCGCAGGTTTGCTGGAACTGGAAGCCGCGAATTGCCTCCCATAAGGTCACGCCGATACCGCCCGCGCCCACCATGCCGACCACCGTGGCCGAGCGAACGTTGGACTCAAAACGGTACAGCGAGTAGGAGATCAGCAGCGGCATCACCTGCGGCAAAACGCCGTAGAGGATCTCTTCAATTTTGTTAGCCCCGGTGGCGCGAATGCCTTCTACCGGACCTGGCTCAATGGCTTCTACCGCTTCGGAAAGCAGTTTGGAGAGCACCCCGGTAGTGTGGATAAACAGCGCCATCACCCCGGCGAATGGACCTAAGCCGACGGCGACCACGAACAGCATCGCGAAGACCATTTCATTGATGGCGCGGCAGGCGTCCATCGCTCTGCGCATCGGCTGGTAAATCCACCACGGCACGAGGTTATCGGCGCACATCAGGCCGAAGGGGATCGACAGTACAACGGCGAGGGCGGTCCCCCAGACGGCGATTTGCAGGGTGACGGCCATTTCACCGAGATAGTCCTGCCACTGGCTGAAGTCCGGCGGGAAGAAGTCGGCGGCGAAGGTCGCCATATTGCCAGAATCCTGGATCAGCGTGAGCGGCGCCATTTCGGCACCTTTCCACGAGACCACCAGCACGGCGAGAAGAATGGCCCAGCTCAGCAGCGAGAACCAGCTACGTTTGGGCGGGGCGACGGTGATGGTTTGCATGTTTAGCTCCGTTGGTACGTGTGTTTGCGTTGTAGGCCGGATGGCGCAGTGCTTATCCGGCCTACAATCCGGTCTACAAATCACTGCACCGCTTTGGTGACGCTGGTCATGGCGCCCAGCGCGGCGGTCAGACGGTCCAGATCGTCGAGCTGCGCTTTCAGCACCGAGGTTTTGCTGGCTTTCTCTTCCTCGTTCAGCCCTTTGTTGTCCTTCACGCCCTGCATCTCTTTAAACAGCGCCAGTTGACGAATCGGCACCAGTTGCAGGTCGCTGGAGGCACGGAACGGCGCCCAGCCCAGACGCTCCAGTACGGTTTTCTGCTCCGGCGTTTTGCCGTAATTCATAAAGAAGTCGTACACCTTGTCCTTGGTGGTTTCGGAGAGGTTTTTACGCCAGACGATCGGATCGCCCGGGATCAGCGGTGACTTCCAGATCACCTTCAGCTCTTTCAGTTTTTCCGGTGCGGAAGTTTTCAGTTTGTCGAGGTTTTCGGTGTTGTTGGTGGCGACATCGACCTGCTTGTTGGCGACGGCCAGCGCGTTGGTTTCGTGTCCGGCGTTAACGGTGCGTTTGAAGTCGCTGGCGGAGATGTTGTTTTTGGCGAAGACGTAGTAGCCGGGGACGAGGAAGCCTGACGTGGAGTTGGGATCGCCGTTGCCGAAGGTCAGATCCTTACGTTTGGCGATCAGATCGTTCAGGTTGTTGATCGGACTATCTTTGTTAACGATCAACACGCTCCAGTAACCCGGGGATCCGTCGGCGGCGACGGTCTGGGCAAACACTTGTCCGTTAGCGCGATCCACCGCTTCCATTGCCGAGAGGTTGCCGTACCAGGCGATATCGACTTTGTTAAAGCGCATTCCCTGGATGATCCCGGCGTAGTCCGGGGCGAAGAAGGCGTTCACTTTCACGCCCAGTGATTTTTCCATGTCCTTCAGGAACGGTTCCCACTGCGGCTTCAGGTTTTGCTGTGATTCGGTCGAAATAATGCCGAAGTTCAGCGCTTTTTCCTGCTCTTCGGCATGGGCCGGGCTGAGCAGGGTGCTGAGACTAAACATGCTGGTAAAGGCCAGCGCGGCAACTGTCTTATAGCTCATTTCCATTCCTCATTGTGGGGATGTCAGGCAGCTTGCGCGTTCTGTTCGACGCGGTTCATGCTGCGATAGAGATGGTCAAATCGATCGTTATCAAAATGCTGGCTGCTGCCATCAAAGAAGACGTTGCCCTGGCGCAGCGCGACAATGCGTTCGCAATAGCGCAGGGCGTAATCCACCTGGTGCAGCGTGACGACCACGGTGATGCCGTCGGTCTGGTTAATGTCGCGCAGGGTATCCATTACGATGCGTGCGGATTCCGGGTCCAGCGAAGCAATTGGCTCATCGGCCAGGATCACTTTGGCCTGCTGCATCAGCGCCCGGGCGATAGCGACGCGTTGCTGTTGCCCGCCCGAAAGCGTGGAAACGCGCTGATACGCAAAGTGCGCCATGCCAACGCGGGTCAGCGCCTGGAGCGCGCGTTGTTTCTGCTCCTGACTGAACCAGCTAAAACAGGTGCGCCAGAATGGCGTGCTGCCGAGAGCGCCAATCAGCACGTTCTCCAGCACCGTCAGACGGTTCACCAGATTGAACTGCTGGAAGATGTAGCCGGTGTGGGCGCGGCTTTGGCGGATATCGCGCGCCAGCCGACCTTCGTGTTGAACGGTGCGACCCAGCAGCTCGACGTGGCTACCGGGCGATTTATCACCTGTGATCAAACCGCTTAAATGACGTAAAAGGGTGGATTTGCCGGAGCCAGACGGCCCAAGCAGAGCCACCATCTCACCGGAACAGATGCTCAGATCAACCGCATTGAGCGCCTGATGCTGGTTGAAAGATTTGGAGAGTTTCTCGACGCGGATAATCGTTTGCATGATGCGGCCTCCCTAAAAAAGTGGCCCCATCGTGGCGGATCAATGTGACGCTTTCGTTAAGGGATGGTTACTTGACGATGAAGAGTTGAGCGATTTTTAATGACAGTACGGGAGGGCAAGCCTCCCGTTGGATTACTCGGTAGGTTGCTGCTGTTTGACGACGTTGATCATCCACGGCACGCCATACTGGTCGCTCACTTTACCAAAACCGTGGGCCCAGAAGGTTTCCTGCCAGTCCATTTCGATTTTTCCGTTTGCCGCGAGGTTATCAAACCAGCGCTTACCTTCGTCGACATTTTGCGTGTCGAGCACCAGTGTAAAGCCAGAGTAGTGGGCATTTCCATCGGGGGCGCTATCGCTCATCATGATGTCGCTGCCCGCAACGCGTAGGTTGGCGTGGGCGATGGCGGTATCGGGGAATTTCATTCCTGAAGGGCAACCTTCTTCACTGTCCTGCGCCGATTTGGGCATTTCACCGAAGTTGATTTTGTAGAGAAGCTCGGCGCCTAATGTTTTTTGATAGTAGGCGATGGCGTCTGCGCAGTTGCCTGCAAAGGAGATATAGGGACTTAACGGCATGATCTTTACCTCAGGTAAAAGAAACCAGTTAAGTGTAGTTAGCGTCTGCAAAAATAAACCAGGCGGGAAGTATGAGCTTCCCGCCTGGCAAATGAATTGACGTAGACCTGATTAGCGCAGCGCCATCAGGCAATTTGCATCAGTTCTTTTTCACAAACTCTGATTTCAGTTTCATTGGGCCAAAGCCATCGATTTTGCAATCGATGTTGTGGTCGCCTTCCACCAGACGAATGTTTTTTACTTTGGTACCGATCTTCAGCATTGAAGAGCTACCTTTTACCTTCAGGTCTTTCACTACGGTAACGCTGTCGCCGTCGGCCAGCAGGTTGCCGTTAGCATCTTTAACGATGAGCTCGTCGCTGTCCTGAGCCGGTTCAGCATCGTTCCATTCGTGAGCGCATTCCGGGCAGATGAACATGCCGTTATCTTCGTAAGTGTATTCGGAGTTGCATTGTGGGCAGTGTGGTAATGACATGTCGATTTCCTCAAAAGTCAGCAGGGGCAAATGCGCCCAAAAAATGGCAGATTGCCGAAAAAGGCCGCAATTATACATAAAATCCCTGCTTTTGTCGGGACTACTGCGCGATAAAGCAAAATGATCTGCTGTAAAGACCCTTTGCTTTCACATCAATGAAGTGTGGCGCAATATTTTTTAAGGGAAATTGCTACCCAAAGTTATTTAAGATAAGGTGAGGCGAAACAACTGATATTCATAGGTAACATCACTTACGGGCGTCTACGTCCTGATGATTGAATATCTCCTGCCCCCTTAATTTTAGTAGGGGAATTCAGCAGGTATTTTTTAAAACTGAACTACGCTGTTTATCTTTCTTACTTATTACATAAGTGAGAGGCATCAGGCCAGCGGTTATATGCCTAATTTATTTTAATAATATCAATTGGTTGTTTCGATTTTAATTATTTCCACACGTAATTATAAAAGCCGAAAATCTATAAATAAAACGATCAGGCTAAATAAAAGTTATGCTATTTGCGTTAAGGAAAGATTTTCCATGCACACACAGACAATATATGAATTAAGTCAGGAAGCTGAACGCTTGCTGATGCTCTCTCTTGAACATCTCCGGCAATTACAAAAATTGCCCATCACGTCGTTGGATGATGTCGCGCTGCAACATGGGGAGCATAGCAGACAGGTTGTTCAGCCCCTGCATTTCAGCGTGCGTGGCATGGATGTCCAGCAAGCAACGCTCAATAATGAACTGCGCAAGATTACGCGTCTGGAAATGGTGCTGGCCATCGTTGGCACCATGAAAGCGGGAAAATCGACGACGATTAATGCGATTGTCGGCACAGAAGTTTTACCTAATCGCAATCGCCCGATGACGGCGTTACCGACGCTTATTCGCCATACGCCGGGGCAGAAAGAGCCGGTGCTGCATTTTTCGCATGTCGCGCCGATCGACGCCTTAATGAAAGTTTTACAGCAGCGTATGCGGGCATGCGATCGCCAGCGTCTTACGCAGACGCTGGAAATTGATAAGGATATGAACGTCCTGCTGCAGCATATTGAAAACGGCGTGGCATTTGAACGGTATTATCTTGGCGCCCAGCCTATTTTCCATTGTCTTAAAAGCCTGAATGACCTGGTGCGTTTGTCAAAAGCGCTGGAGGCTGATTTTCCTTTTGCCGCCTATGCCGCGATTGAGCATATTCCGGTTATCGAGGTCGAATTTGTCCATTTGGCCGGACAGGCAAGCTATCCGGGGCAATTAACGCTGCTGGATACCCCGGGGCCGAACGAGGCCGGACAACCGCACTTACAAAAAATGCTGAATGAACAGCTGGCGCGGGCTTCTGCGGTCCTGGCGGTGATGGATTACACCCAACTGAAGTCGATTTCCGATGAAGAAGTCCGGCGGTCGATTATGGCGGTTGGGAAATCAGTGCCGCTGTACGCGCTGGTCAACAAATTCGATCAGAAAGACCGCAACAGTGATGATGAAGAGCAGGTGCGGGCCTTGATATCTGGCACGCTGATGCAAGGCGGAATCACCCCTGAGCGGATCTATCCGGTTTCTTCGATGTGGGGCTATCTGGCGAACAGAGCGCGTCATGAGCTAACCACCCGTGGGCGGTTGCCGGATCATCAGGTGCAACGCTGGGTACAGGATTTTGCCGAAGCGGCGCTTGGCAGACGCTGGCGTACCACCGATCTTGAGGATACGGAGCATATCCGTCATGCCGCCGATTTACTGTGGGAAGATTCGCTGTTTGAGCAGCCGATCCAGAAAGTGATTCATGCCGCTCACGCCAATGCCTCGCTATATGCGCTACGTTCCGCGTCGCATAAGTTATTAAACTATGCGCAAAGCGCGCACGAATATCTGGAGTTTCGCGCCCATGGATTAACGGTGGCCTATGAAAAACTGCGGCTGAACATTACGCATATTGAAGAGGATATGCAGCAGTTACAGGTGAGCCAGGGGCGAGTGAGCGATGAAGTTAACCATGAGGTAGAACTGGCGTTGGCGTCTGCCGCGGCCTATCTCAATGAGCAACAGACTGAGATTCTGTGTGGCATCAATACGTTTTTTGTCAAAGAAAACGTCCTGATGATGTCACCGCACGGTCAGGGATCAGGCGCTATAACGGCTGAAATGGCGGGTGAAATGCTGGTGCTGCATGATGAAGGGCAGGCAAAAATTGTCTTAGATAAAATGCGCTCGTCCTGTGAAGGGGTATTGCTGGCAGCGCAGGAGAGTATTAGCCGGGATTTAGCGCTACGTTTTGAGCAGCTTGAGTCGACCCTGTCCCGGGCTCTCAATGACGCTATGCACCCCATTGAATTGCGGGTGAAAGAGGAGCTGAATCACGCCGGATTTCGTGCGCGGATCCGTTTTCCTGCGTTTCATGCGGCGATGTTTAACTTCAATACCCGCCAGTTGTTCAATGAGGCCATTGAGCAGGATATTCCGGCGGAAAATGCGTCGACTACTGGCGGTGTGGTGCGTGACACTTTCTCCCGTTGGCTGAACCAACCCAACTGGGGGTGGAATGATTACGTCGAAACAAAAACGCGTTATCTCATTGATATGGGCGCGCTGCACAAGAGTCTTGTGCATTACGTTACCCAGTTTTGCCAACAAATTCGTAAAGCTTTAGTTGCTCAGGTCGATATTTCCGTTACGGCAGGCATGGCCACGTTTTTTGCTGATTTTTCACTGTGTCTGGCGCAATTACAGGCGAGCCTGCGTGAGAGCCTGACTCTGCGCCAGCAAAATGAGTCTGCGGTGAATGCGTTGAATGAACAATTGCAGCATCGTATTACGATGGCGGCATGGCTTTATGAAGATTCCCGCTTGCTGCGCGACGATATCAACACCCTTTTTGCAACTGAGCACACATGACTAACGTGTTACTGGAAGGCCCCGGGCGGACGCTGGAGTGTGTCTACCCGAAGTTTATGGTCGATCTGGTTCAAGGAGATGAAACCAAACGTTCCGGCGGTTTTCTGCAACAGCAGCAGCGGCTGCGTGCACGCCTGACGCAGGAGGTGCTATCCCAGACGCAACTGCGTGCGTGGGTGATGGCGGGCGTGTCCAGCGAGCACCTGGTGATGCGTCTGAAGCTGGTGGAGAAGCTGGCGGGCATGATCGATCCAGGCCATCTGGCGCTGGTGCGCATCGCTGAAGGGCTAATGTTTTTGCAACAGACCGAACATCCGCGGGGGCTGTCCACCCCCGGTCTCATACAGCAGATAAATTCGCTTATGGACGGGTTCACTCAACGCGGCGCGTATAAGGAGAAGGCGTTGACGCAACGCGGCCTGACGGTTCAGGCGGGTGAACACAGCGAGCAAATTTTTACCCGTTGGCGAGCTGGGGCGTATGACGGCTGGTCGTTACCCGGGCGCTGTTTTGTCGCGCTGGAAGAACTGCGCTGGGGCGCTTTCGGTGACGCCTGCCGGTTAGCGAATGCCGATGTGGTCTCAATGCTTAAAGACAATCTGCGCATCATGGCTGCTCAGACGCTGGCAGACAGCGTGAATGCGGCGCCCGCTACGCGTCATTATTATCATCATTGGCTCAGCGCGCCGACGGTCGGCGGCTCGGGCGAGCACAACGATATGTTGAGTTGGTTAGGCGACTGGTGTGATGCGCAGCGCCATCCGGTGAGCTGGTCTGTGACGCAGCGTTGGCAAAATGTGGCGTTGGGAATGCCTCGATTGTGTTCGGCAAAACGTCTGGTTGATGCGATGGTTGAGGAGATTTTTGCACCGCCCCCACTCATCAATTGAGCAGGGACGGTCAGTGAGGCTAAGGCAGAGTTAGTGGTGCAGAGTATCTGCCGGGGTTGCCACCGTCTCGTTGGCGACCAGGTTTTTATTAAAGCGTTTGGCATACAGCGCGGTGATAATCGGCACCAAAATGGCGGTGACAATCACGCTGGCAGCAACCAGCGCCGTGGCGGAGGCGGCAACCGGTTCAAATGCCGGGTTAATCTGGGCGATAATCACCGGGTTTGCCACCGCAGCGCCTGCCGCAGAAGAGGCTGCCACACCTGCCGTACCGTTCCCGCCACCGATAACGCGGTCAGCAATAATCAGCGGGATACCGGTGATAACGATTACCGCGACGCCCAGCAGAATACCCAACAGACCGGTATCAACGATGACGCTCAGGTTAATGGTATTGCCCAGCGCAAAGCCGAAGAACGGGATTAGTACCGGCGTGGCTTTGCTGAAGAAAGAACGTAGATCGTGATCCAGGTTACCCAGCGTAAAGCCAATCAGGAACGGTAATACCGCGCCGATAAAATGGTGTGGCTCGAAGGAGGCCAGGCCCGCTGAACCAAGGATCACCATCGTCATCAACGGACCGGATTCCAGAGACATTAATACAAATGCGCCGGACTCTTCTTTCGTTCCGTACTGGTTCATCAGGCTGGCGTACAGACCACCGTTGGTCATATCCATCGCGGAAACAATTGCCAGTACCGAAAGTCCCGCAAAGAACCCGGTTTGAATACCGGTATCAGGAATAAATGACGCGGCTATCATTGCCACTACCCACGCCACGGCTATTTTGGTGATGACCAACGTACCGGACTTACGTAATACTGTACCGGTTGCCCGTAAATCAATAGATGCGCCAATACAAAAAAACCACACCGCCAGAATAGGCACCGTTCCGCTGATCATGCCTTTGGTAAACGATCCGAAATACGCGCCAGTATCGGGCGCCAAGGTATTTAACACTGCGCCTAATAACAGGGGAATCAACATCATTCCGCCGGGGATGCGTTCAATCGTGGCTTTAATTTTCATAAACGTCCTCATATCTTGTCGCAGGCACTATATGCGCAAGGAGTTAAAAATTAATAAATTCAAATGGTTACTAAAATTTCTTAACAAAGGTAATCGCTATCTCTTTGTTTTATAGAATCTAACGCGGCATACGTTGAGCGTGTTACTGCTCCCAGGGATATTGCGTCTGGAATTAGTTTGCATTCATGGGAACATTGATTCAATCAAAATAAAACGATGTTTTAGTTATCTTCATCACATATTCCGCGCAAAAATTCTCAAGCGCTCTGATTATTAAAAAAGCTGTGATCTTTTTGTGAAGTGATTAGGTGGTTTTTTTGCTAGCAGAATAATAGTGACTGCTGTGATTGTTTGTTTAATAAAGCGATTTATTCTTGTATTTAATTGTCAGTAAATCGCAAGCATGACATGTAAAAAAGCTGACTCAGAATGACCTTATTTACGCAGGTTGACGAAATGAAATACCATGTGTGAAGTTGATCACAAATTTAAACACTGTTAGGGTAAAGAGGTCATTAACCGCCCAATCAGGCGTCAACAGGTTCGGTTGTACTGCTCGTTTCCAGCCAGTGTAAGTAAACCTGCTACGCTTGTTACAGGGATTGCGTCTGTGCATTCCCCGCTCGGCGATGACCTTAGCGCATGTTGCGCTAGGAGCGTCGAACTGTGCGCGACAGGGCTAAGTCTAAGAGGACTGGTATGCTAAAAAGGAAAAAAATAAAACCCATTACGCTGCGCGACGTCACCATCATTGATGACGGAAAGTTGCGAAAAGCCATTACCGCGGCGTCGTTAGGTAATGCGATGGAGTGGTTTGATTTTGGTGTTTATGGGTTTGTTGCTTACGCATTAGGTAAAGTGTTCTTCCCGGGGGCTGACCCCAGCGTGCAGATGGTTGCCGCGCTCGCCACCTTCTCTGTTCCCTTTCTGATTCGACCGCTTGGCGGATTGTTCTTCGGTATGCTCGGCGATAAATACGGTCGTCAGAAGATCCTCGCTATCACCATTGTGATTATGTCGATCAGTACCTTCTGTATCGGTCTTATTCCCTCGTATGCCTCGATTGGTATCTGGGCGCCGATTCTGCTGCTTGTATGTAAGATGGCACAGGGATTCTCGGTCGGCGGAGAGTACACCGGGGCGTCGATTTTTGTCGCGGAATATTCGCCTGACCGTAAGCGTGGATTTATGGGGAGCTGGCTGGACTTCGGTTCGATCGCCGGGTTTGTGTTGGGCGCGGGCGTGGTGGTTCTGATTTCAACCATTGTCGGCGAGGAAAATTTCCTTGAGTGGGGCTGGCGTATTCCGTTCTTCCTGGCGCTGCCGTTAGGGCTGATTGGTCTGTACCTGCGTCATGCGCTGGAAGAGACGCCGGCGTTCCAGCAGCACGTTGATAAACTGGAACAGGGCGACCGTGAGGGTCTGCAGGAAGGTCCGAAGGTTTCGTTTAAAGAGATTGCGACCAAACACTGGCGCAGCCTGTTGGCGTGTATCGGTCTGGTGATTGCCACCAACGTTACCTATTACATGCTGCTCACCTATATGCCGAGCTACCTGTCGCATAACCTGCATTACTCTGAAGATCACGGCGTGCTGATTATTATCGCCATTATGATTGGTATGTTGTTTGTGCAGCCGGTGATGGGTCTGCTCAGCGACCGCTTCGGTCGTCGCCCGTTTGTGATTATGGGCAGTATTGCGCTGTTTGTGCTGGCCATTCCGGCATTTATCCTGATTAACAGTAATGTCATCGGCCTGATTTTTGCCGGGCTGCTGATGCTGGCGGTGATCCTCAACTGCTTTACCGGGGTGATGGCTTCAACGTTACCGGCGATGTTCCCGACGCATATTCGTTATAGCGCGTTGGCGGCGGCGTTTAATATCTCGGTCCTGGTTGCGGGTCTGACGCCAACCCTGGCTGCCTGGCTGGTGGAAAGTTCGCAGAATCTGATGATGCCTGCTTATTACCTGATGGTGATTGCGGTGGTTGGTTTAATTACCGGTATCACCATGAAAGAGACCGCGAATAAGCCACTGAAAGGGGCGACGCCTGCCGCTTCGGATATTCAGGAAGCGAAAGAGATCCTCGGTGAGCACTACGATAACATCGAGCATAAAATCGAAGATATTGATCAGGAAATTGCGGAATTGCAGCTTAAGCGTTCGCGCCTGGTGCAGCAGCATCCGCGTATTGATGAGTAATCAGCTCTCAGGCCTACAGGTAGCGTTGTACTCAGTAGGCCGGATAAGGCGTCAACTGCCGTCCGGCGCATTATGGTGATCTATCACAGCGACTTAAGGTTGGCTTAATATCTTTCAGGCAAACTCTCCTTCATAGTTTCGGAGGAGAGTGTCATGAAAACCCGCATTTATGAAAGTTTGACTGCCCTGTGTAGCGTACTGATCGTCAGCAGCTTTTTGTACGTATGGGTGAGTTCTTACTGAGCTTTCGCTAATTCCACCCAGGCGCGAGTGCCGCTCGTTCCCTGACGATTCTGCAAATAGAAATGCCCGTGATGTAGCTGGGTGATCCGACTGACAATGCTCAGCCCCAGCCCAATGCCGCCAAAACGGCTGTCCATCCGCACAAACGCTTTGCTTAACTCCCCGCATTTACTTTCATCAATGCCTGGACCTTCATCTTCGACGGCCATGACGGCGTCATGCTCGGTATTCAGGCCGATCGTAATAGTAGTGCCTTCCGGGCTGTAACGGTGCGCGTTCTCTACCAGATTGCGCAGCAGCATGCGTAACAGCGTTGCATCACCACGTACGACAACGTCCGCCGCGCTTTGCGGGAGGAGCAGCGTCTGCTGGCGCTGGTCCAGCATGGTGCTGAGTTCGTCATAGGAGGGCAGAATCACGTCCTCCAGCAGTTTGACACGTTGGTAGCTTCCGGCCGAAAACGACTGCCCGACGCGGGCGAGTTGCAACAGTTGCGACACGCTGTCCATCATTTGGTCAAGGCGGGCAAGTAACGGCGAAACGTCGACTTTATGGGTTTTGGATAATAATTCCAGATGCAGGCGAACGCCTGACAGCGGTGTGCGCAGTTCGTGGGCGACATCGGCGGTAAATAAGCGTTCGTTTTCGATAGTGGTGGTCAGCCGCGTCACCAGCTCGTTGAGCGCTGAGACGACCGCCTGTATCTCAACGGTTGAACTGTGAATTTCAATGGGGGCCAGGTTATCGGCTGCCCGCGCTTCTAACTCTTTTTGCAGATCGGCAAGGGGACGGGTAATACGTCGCACCGCCTGGTAGCAAATCAGCAGCGTCAGGCTGACCATAAAGATGCCGGGGACAATCAGGCTGGCGATAGCCTCGCGGATCTCATGCATGATGTGGCGATCGTTGTTACGGTTATCGCGCAGCGCCTGTTCGAATAACTGTATTTGCTCGGTACTTTCGTGCCACAACCAGAAGGTGCTAATGAGCTGAAAGACCAGCAGAATTAGACCGATCGTCAGTATTAACCGTTGGCGAAGAGGGAGAGGTCGTTTTAGATATTGCAGCAGCTTCACTTAGCTTTCCTCAGTGGCGACCAGCATATAGCCAAATCCCCTGACCGTGCGGATACGTGATTTCCCCACTTTATCGCGCAGATTATGGATGTGGACTTCCAGCGTATTGGTCGACGGTTCGTTATCCCAACTGTAGATGTCGTTATACAGAATTTCCCGGTGAACCGGACTGCCTGCCTTGAGCATCAGACGCGACAGGAGCGCGTATTCTTTCGGCGTTAAGATAATCTCTTGCCCGTCCATCCACACCTGGCGACGACCGATATTCAGCGTCAGGTTACTGACAATTAATTCGCTTTCACCCTGATTGTTATGACGACGCAGCAGCGCCCGGATGCGGGCGTGCAGTTCTTCCAGCGCGAACGGTTTGACCAGATAGTCATCGGCGCCCACGTCCAGCCCGCTGACCCGGTCTTTTACCGTATCGCGGGCGGTGAGGATAAGCACCGGTACGGTGTATTTTTTCTGCCTGATCCGGTTCAGGAAGTGCAGACCGTCTTCATCCGGTAAACCCAGATCCAGAACCACCAGACTGTAATGTCCGGTCTCCAGACATTGCTCCGCTGCCCGGGCCGTTGATACACCGTCGCAGGCATAGCCTTCCGTTTGCGCGGCGAGTATCAGTCCCTGTAATAACAACGTATCGTCTTCAACAATCAGAATTTTCATTCGCTTAGCCTCCCCGGCAGGGTTGCAGAATATCATCTGCCGCCTGATATTTCTGTGTTTGCACGCCCGTTAATCCCAGCAGGGTCGAGAACAGATTATCCTGTGAGAAGTCCTCTGAGCTTGCTCGTTTTTGCAAACATGTCTGAGAGACCTGATAGCGTTGCTGATAATCTTCTGAGAGCCACAGCAGCATCGGCACATGTTTTTGTGTATCTGGTGCAATCGAATACGGCAGGCCGTGCAAATAGACGCCATTTTCCCCTAAGGATTCGCCGTGATCGGAAAGATAGACCAGGCTGGTGGTAAAATTATCCTGATGCTCTTTCAGTATATTGATTGCTTTATCAACAATATAGTCAACATATAGAATCGTGTTGTCGTACGTATTGACCAGCTGTTGCTGGGAACAGGTCTGGATCTCGTTGGTGTCGCAGGTTGGCGTAAATTTCTTGAACTGCGCAGGATAGCGGTTGTAATAGGTCGGACCGTGGCTGCCGATGGTGTGCAGCACAATCACGCCGTCGCCTTGCAGATTATTAATGTACTCTTCCAGCCCGTGGAACAGGACGTCATCATAGCATTCACCATCAATACACTGTCCTGGCAGGTTCAGCTTAGTCATATTCTGGTGCGGCACCCGATCGCAGGCTCCTTTACATCCACCGTCGTTATCATTCCACAGCACGCTAATTCCCGCCCGCTGAATGATGTCGAGTACGCCTTCCTGATGCTGAGCCAGTTCTTCATCGTAATGCGCGCGCGGCATATCGGAGAACATGCAGGGCACAGATACCGCTGTGGCCGTACCGCAGGACGTCGTGCGCGGGAAATAGACCACATTATCTTTTTCCAGTAGCGGGTTGGTCTGGCGCGCATAGCCGGACAGGGAGAAGTTGTCGCCGCGGGAGGTCTCGCCGAGAACCACAATTGTCAGGTTTTTACGCTTTTCTTTGACCATCAACGGATTGCGATGCGCATCTTCGCCAATGCGTACCAATGGCAGGTGGGCCAGCCTCTGGTGCGAATACCATGATGACGTCGCCACAATGCTGTTGGATGGGCTGAGGGATTTCACCAGTTCTTTGTTGTTGCGAAACAGTGAGGCGTAATCTTTATAGAAGAACGCGGCGACCAGTACGATCAGCAGCGCGGAAATCAGAATGTTCGCGCCACGGAACAACACGCTACGCAGCGCTGGAGTAATAGGCTTGATTCTTACCCAGCAGGCAATGAGCGCGGCCAGAATACCGCTCACCCCGAGCGTAATTACCATTCGTGGCGTCATCAGGGCGAAGGTTTCGGCGGGTGTGGTGTCCATCATATTGGCGATCATCGAGCGGTCGATGATGATGCCGTAGGTCATGATGAAATATTGAGCCGATGCGCCAACCAGAATAAAAACGCACGCCACCAGGCGGTTAAGCCACAGGAATGAGGCCAGCGTCAGCACGATGTTCATGACGCTGAAAGCGACGACTGGCATCGATAAAAACACCAACACGTTGCGCACAGAATCCAGGGGCAGGTCTTGCAGCACTTGTTTATAGAACGCAATGTTCAGAAAAGTCGCAAGATAAAATGAGAGCAGCAGAAGCCAGCTGATTAACCCGAGAGTGGGTCTTTTAAACAGGTGCTTTAACATTAAGGGGGATTCCATCGACTAAGTGGGGCAGATCCTCTCAAAGTAAAATTAAGCCAACCTTAAGTTCTTAAGATTGGCTTTTTGCAGGATGGGGCTATTCACCAGTGCCGCTTGCGTTAACTATTTTTTACCGGGGCATCTAATGGGTAGGGGTTTTTATGGATCCGGTTGTAGTTAAGCGCGTACAGCGCGGTAATAATCATCAGCGTGACGAACGACCACATCACCTCTTTGGCGCCAGAACCGATAACTGCCCAGATGCAGTAGACAAAGGCGATAAAGGTTACCGCCAGATACAGCGGGCGCGCTTTGCCGAAGTGACCATGACCGAGCAGCAACAACGCGGCACAGGTGTACAGATATGGCACCAGCGTGAAGATGACCGAAACCGAAGAGACCAGACCAAACTCTTTTGCGGCGTTCGGCGACATGCTGCTGAACTGGAAAATGGTCATCAGGATGCCGACGATAATTAACCCGGCCACCGGGGTACCGGCTTTGTTAACGCGGGCAAAAATCGGCGGGAACAGACCGTCATCGGCCGCCGCTTTGGCGGTTTGTCCGGCCAGCAGCGTCCATCCGCCCAGTGAACCAAGACACCCGGCAGCAGCGCAGAAGGAGACGATAGCGCCTGCGGTGTCGCCCAGCGCCATTCTTGCGGCATCACCGAACGGCGAGGCCGAAACACGTAGCGCAGCGTTAGGGATCATCCCCATAATCGCCGTTGTGGAGAGCACGTAGCAAACGGCGGCAATCAGCACCCCGCCAATGGTGGCGATAGGCACATTACGTTTAGGATTTTTAACCACGCCTGCCGCGACGGAGGCACTTTCCACCCCGATAAATGACCATAAGGTCACGTTCAGGGTGCTTTGAATTGCGCCGAAGGTATTCATACCGCTGACGTTCCAGGCCGCCATATAGGTTTCACCGCGGAACCAGAACCAGCCGAAGACGGCAATCCCAACAATCGGCACCAGCGCCAGCACCGTTGCGACGGCCTGTACACGGGTGATCATTTTCGGGCCGACAATGTTCAGCAATACGAAGATCCACAGCACCACGACACAGGTCAGCGTCAGGACCAGCGGATCTTTTAAGATGGGGAAGAAGTAGCTCAGGTAACCGACGCCAATGACCACCATGGCGATGTTACCAATCCAGCAGGCCAGCCAGTACAGGACGTTAGTCTGGTAGCCTAAAAATGGACCGAAGCAGCGGCGGGCATAAGCATAAGAACCACCGGGACTGGAGTCTAAGGACGACATTTTTGCGTACACCATCGACAGTGCCAGAGCACCGATAATCGTGACCAACCATCCGTAGATTGCAATCCCGCCAGTTGACGCAAGGTTTGCGGGCAGCAGGAATACACCGGAACCCATAATATTCCCCGACACCATAAGGGTGACGGGGATTAAGCCCACTTTGTGAGCATCAGCATCCGTCGACATATTTTTTAACTCCTGATAAGGATAAATGACGGACTTATCATACCTCTTCAAAAGACTATTTTATGATGACGGAGCTGGGGTATCGCTAATGCTGATATTATTATGGCTTATCGCTAACTGATTAAAACTCAGGCAGCGGATGGCTCCCGATATTGACTAACATAATGCAGTGGCGTCATCCCATAAAACTCTTTGAATACGGAAATAAAGTATGAGGTACTGTTATATCCGCACAGTTGAGAGACCTGGGAAATGTTTTTCTCGTCCATCAGGAGTTGATTGACGGCATAACGCATGCGACATGTGGTAATTATTTGGCTATAACTTGTATTTTCACTTTTGAGTTTTTTCTTTAACAAACTGGGACTCAGGCATAAGCAACTGGCGACCATGCTTAAATTCCAGTCTTTGTGTATGTCGCTCTCAATAATGTGATAAACGCTGTCGCTGATACGACTACGCAGCATATGCATGAGCAAAGAGATAAATTTTTTGCTGTCAAGAAAGCGGGATAGCACCGTGAATAGTAGTGAGCGTGTGCGCTCTCTTTCGCCTTCATCCCCTGTTTCCATTACGCTATGTTGGGCGGCCACCCGGAAGACATCCGGCGTCAGACAGGTAGCGGTGATCACTGGGTTAGCACTCCGCTGCCAGAATGGGATCTGTGAAAGGTCCTTATTTAAAAAACGCAGATAGTCTTTAATGATATCGCGGCTGATATGTACGACCTGTGCGTTATTAAGTGATGAGAAATCGATAATATTGTTATCACATGCCACTAATGCCATATGATTAGCTTTTAAACTGATGGCTTCTTTACCGTTAATCCTTAACCAAACATCCTTCTCTGTTAATACCACAACACACGCTTCTTTGCTGCAAAGTCTCATACCCAAACTCCAGGAATATGACATAAACTACCGTAACTCACCATGGGCAAGAAATAACCGGCAAATGAAATTGTGTGATGAATCAAGACAAGCGATAAAATAGCGATATTTAGATTAATTACAATATCTGTAGGGATTATTGCCGTGTACATAAATTTTTACGCAAGTGGCAACGTACAATTTTCGTATAAAAAAAGCGCGGGGTGGTCCCGCGCAAAAAGGTATGACAATGTTATTGTTTTGCAGCAATACTCAGGAATTACTCAAGCATGACATGTCATCCTTCAAATCGGACTATCTAAAAAAGACATTATGCTTTCACGCACATGACGTGATACACACCGTCAATAATTTCCGTTCCTTCGGTTTCATGTTCAAATCCAGGGAAGTGGTGGTCCCAGGACTGCAACGAACGTAGATAACTAATCTGCGGGCTGTTAGCATCGCCAAAGTTTTCCCCGGACAACAGCATCGGAATTCCTGGTGGGTAAGGAATCACGGAGTTCGCTGCTATACGGCCCTGCAGATTTTCAATGGCCACCATCTCAACGTTATTGCTGACTATCGCGTTATAGGCTTCACGCGGTGTTATTTCAGCAACAGGCAGGCCGGAGTAGGCTGCATTGAGACGGCTGCCAGGGTTGTTCTCTTTCAGCCAGGCAAACATGGTGTCGCCAAGATCGTGAATGCCCATGTTTGCGTAAGTGTCTGGATGTTCCTCCACCAGTTCAGGCATTACCTGTGCAAGCGGAGTATTCGCATCGTAGTGATGTTTGAAAGAGCACAACGTGTTGATCAGTGTGCCCCATTTCCCACGGGTAATCCCCATTGAGAACAGGAACATAATCTGGAAGTCGGTGGTACGAGTCGGCACGATACCGTGACGGCCAAGCCAGGCGGTGACCAGTGCAGCTGGAACACCGGTCTCTTCCAATTCGCCATCGTCGCCCATACCCGGCGCCAGAATACTGACTTTAATCGGGTCCAGCATGCTCCAGTTATCCGGCAGGTCTTTAAACCCGTGCCAGGATTCGCCCGGACGCATTACCCAGCAATTCTGGTCAGTGGTCAGGAGTTGGGTTGGCGCATCGGCAAAGTCATAGGTTTTGCCGGTCTGCGGATCGGTTACCACCTCTTTGTTCCATGGTTTGAAGAACCAGTCGCCTTCGGCGGTGAATTCTTTGTACAACCGTGCCATGGCCTGGCGGAAATCGACCGCTTCGTCGATCACTTCCTGGGTGAGCGACAGGCCGCTGTTACCGTCCATCATGGAAACCGCCACATCGTTTGAGGCGCAGATGGCATACAGCGGAGAGGTGGTAGCGTGCATCATGTACGCCTGGTTAAAGCGGGAGAAGTTCACGGCCCCACGACCTTCACGGACGTGGATATAAGATGCCTGAGAGAGCGCATTCAGCAGTTTGTGAGTCGAGTGGGTGGCAAAAACGGTAGGGCCGTTATGATCGCCCGGCGCGCCACGCATGGCGTAGTGGTCGGCATAAATTGGGTTAAAGCGGGCATAGCCGTACCAGGCCTCATCGAAGTGGATACGATCGCTGGTTTGCGCGAGCAGGTCCTGCGCCTCTTTTGCGTTGTAGCAAACGCCGTCATAGGTACAGTTAGTCACGACGCTGTATGACGGTTTTTGTCCGGCTTTGCCTTTTGTCAGTGGGCTTTCACTGATTTTTTTCTGCAATGTTTCAGGCTGCATTTCCTGCGGATAGATAGGCCCGATAATGCCGTAGCGGTTGCGGCTAGGCACCATGTATACCGGTTTTGCCCCAGTAAGGATCAGCCCCTGTTCAATTGATTTATGGCAGTTGCGATCCAGCACCACGACGTCGTTGTCGGTCATACAGGCTTGCATGATGGTGCGGTTAGAGCCGGAAGTCCCGACCACCACGGACCAGGAGCGGTCAGCCCCAAACACCCGGGCGGCATATTTTTCGCTCTCGCCAAATGCGCCAGTATGATCCAGCAGTGAACCCAGGGAGGTGCGTTCGATACCCATGTCGGTACGGAATAAGTTTTCACCGTAGTAGTCATGATAGAAACGACCGGCTGGGGTTTTGGTAAATCCGACGCCGCCCTGGTGGCCAGGCGCTGCCCAGGAATATTCATGGATGTCGCCGTATTTCATCAGCGCGCTGAACAGCGGCGGCAGAAGCTGCTGGCGGTAACGGGTCATTGCCGCCACGGCGCGCCCGGCGATAAAGTCTGCGGTATCTTCCAGAATCCAGGCGAATTCATCGACAAGCTCCAGCAGGTCGCGATCCAACGATGCAGTGGCTTTTTCGCGATCGCCCAACAGGAAAACGGGAACGTTTTGCTGGCGCTCGTGGAGCTTGCCGATCAATTGCCTGACATTCAGGTGCTCATCTTGTTGTTCCATTTGATAGCTGAACATCAGGCAATCAATGGCTTCATTTGCGGCGAGGATGGCGTAACCATCGTCGAATGAGGTGGACTTAATGACGGTAACATTCTGGCGGCTTAATGCGTCAGCCAGGCGTTCGACAGCGCTACCGACCCAGGTGTCCTGATGCAGAAACTCACTTTCAACAATTAATACTTTCATCATCTTTTACCCGGTTGTGGAAAGGTTGCAATTTATGGATTGCAGACACACTGTATGAATGTGACGCAGGCAAGTATTATCCTGAGAAAATGGGCTGTAAAGCGGGTGAAAAACAGTCTGTTTTGTATTTTATATGTTTTTAAACAATGAGTTATGCTGTGTTGAAGGCGGATTTTAACCGCCGTTTATCGACAGGGGGACTATTTTTTTGGCTGATACTGATATTGCTGAATGGCAAGCATACAGGCCGGATGCGCATCAGCGACATCCGGTAATGATTTCATTCAGTTGGCGGTGACTAACCCATAATGGCGCAGTTGCTTGCAATGCGTCCTCGCCAATAAAATCACGGTGGTTAAGGCCCCAAGCAGGGCGCAAAACATATCGGATTGGGTATCCCATGGGTCGCCCTGCGTGCCGAGAAAATCATCAGCTCCTTGACCCATTGCCAGCGCCGCCCACCATTCGATCAGCTCATAGGTCGCGCTAATCGCCAACGCCACGCAGCAGACTAAAAATGCCAGCATTTTTCGGCCGCGGACAATATTACCGCGCACTAAAATCTCTCTTGCCGTCAGCGCTGGCACCAGCCCCTGAAAGAAGTGACCCAGCTTGTCATAGGGATTACGACTGAGATCCAGCCATTCCTGAACCTGAAAACCGACGGGGACTTTGGCATAGGTATACATACCGCCGACCATCAGAATGATGGCGTGAAAGAAAATTAGCGTGTAGAGCAGCGGCGTCAACGGGTAGCGCTTTACGGTAGTCAGCAATAACGGTATGACGATAATGACCGGCGTGACTTCCATCAGCCAGGTGATTTTCTCAGTGGCACAGATGCCGGTGTAGATAAGGATCAGCGCCAGAATCAGCGCGCCAGTGTGCAAAATTATGGGGTTCAGGGTGCGGAGCATGGTGAATTCACACGTAATGGAAAAGATCACTATTCCCTGTGAGCCGCAAAAATTCAACGCCTGTAAATGGGGGGATTAAGGTGGCCCGGGGGGATCGCTGGACTGACGCCAAAAGTTTAGAGTCAGTCCAGTGCCGGGCCGAATAGGTTACTTCGCGCAGTTAGCGCATTGTTGGCTGACGATTTGCTGGAAGAAATCGTTGCCTTTATCATCGACCAGGATGAACGCCGGGAAATCTTCTACTTCGATTTTCCAGATAGCTTCCATACCCAGCTCCGGGTATTCCACGCATTCCAGATGCTTAATGCTCTGCTGCGCCAGTACCGCTGCCGGTCCACCGATGCTGCCTAAGTAAAAACCGCCGTGTTTGTGGCAAGCGTCTGTCACCTGCTGGCTACGGTTACCTTTTGCCAGCATGATCATGCTGCCGCCGTGTGACTGCAACAGGTCAACATAGGAGTCCATACGACCTGCGGTAGTCGGGCCTAAAGAGCCGGACGGATAACCCGCTGGCGTTTTTGCCGGACCCGCGTAGTAGATCGGATGATCTTTCACGTACTGCGGCAGACCTTCGCCGGACTCAATACGCTCTTTTAGCTTCGCGTGGGCGATGTCACGACCAACAATAATCGTGCCGCTCAGTGACAGACGGGTAGAAACCGGATACTGCGAAAGCTGGGCGAGGATCTCTTTCATCGGGCGGTTAAGGTCGACTTTAACCACTTCGCCTTCGCCAGCCTGACGCAGAGATTCTGGGATATATTGGCCTGGGTTATGTTCCAGTTTTTCAATCCAGATCCCTTCGCGGTTAATCTTGGCTTTAATGTTACGGTCCGCGGAGCAGGAAACGCCCATACCGACCGGGCAGGACGCGCCGTGGCGAGGCAGGCGGATCACGCGGATGTCATGCGCGAAGTATTTCCCGCCAAACTGAGCGCCAAGGCCGAGTTTCTGTGCTTCGATCAGCAGTTCCTGTTCCAGTTGCAGATCGCGGAACGCCTGGCCGTGGGCATTGCCTTCAGTCGGCAGTGCATCATAGTAGTGTGTGCTGGCCAGCTTCACCGTTTTAAGGGTGCTTTCCGCTGACGTGCCGCCAATGACGAATGCAATATGGTACGGCGGGCAAGCTGCGGTACCCAGCGTGCGCATTTTTTCCACCAGGAAGTTTTTCAGTTTTCCGGGAGTCAGCAGCGCTTTAGTTTCCTGATACAGATAGGTCTTGTTGGCTGAGCCACCGCCTTTGGCCACGCACAGGAATTTGTATTCGTCACCGTCCACGCTGTACAGATCGATTTGCGCAGGCAGGTTGGTGCCGGTATTCACTTCTTTGTACATATCCAGCGCCGCATTTTGCGAGTAGCGCAGGTTATCTTCAATATAGGTATTAAATACGCCTTTGGAGAGCGCAGCTTCATCGCCGCCACCGGTCCATACGCGTTGGCCTTTTTTACCCATGATAATGGCCGTACCGGTGTCCTGGCAGGTTGGCAAAACGCCTTTGGCGGCGATTTCAGAGTTTCTCAGGAACTGCAGCGCCACGTACTTATCGTTTTCGCTGGCTTCGGGATCATGGAGAATTGAGGCGACTTGCTGTTGGTGTTCAGGGCGGAGCATGAAGGAGGCATCGTGGAAGGCTTGCTGGGCCAGTAGCGTAAGTGCTTCAGGGGCTACTTTCAGGATTGTCTCGCCTTCAAACTCGCCGACGCTGACGTGATCGGATGTCAGCAGGTAGTACTCAGTTTTGTCTTCCCCCAGTGGGAAAGCCGCCTGGTAAGTGAATTCAACTTTTGACATTTGCTTCCAGCCTTTTCATTTTTATCAGGAATTTAGAAATTCACTGTGTCTTAAGAGTGGCGTGCCGAACCAATGCGGACGGCACGCGAACTGTGATTACAGGAAACCGTACATTGCGGCGAATATCCAACCAAAGACACAGGATACGCTTACGCCGATCAAACCAGGCAGAATGAAGCTGTGGTTGATAACGAAGCGGCCGATGTGGGTGGTACCGGAACGGTCAAACTGAATAGCAGCCAGATCGCTCGGGTATGTCGGCAGAATGTAGTAACCGTAACATGCCGGCGCCGAAGCAACGATGTACGCTGGATCAACCCCGATTGCCAGCGCGACCGGAACAATCGCCGCCAGCGCCGCTGCCTGGGAGTTTACAAACTTGGATACCAGCAGCAGAACAATTGCATAGGCCCACGGATACTCTTTCACCATATTGCCCAGCACACCTTCGATTTCTGTCATGTGCGCGCCGAACATTGTTTCGGCCATCCAGGCAATACCGTACACCGCCACAATCGCGATCATACCGGAACGGAAGACTTCGTTTTTAGATATTGAAGCGGGATTGGTCTTCGTCAGGATAATAATCAGCGCACCGGTCAGCAGCATGAACATCTGGATAACCAGCACCATGGACAGCGGTTTGCCGCTGAAGGTAGGGCGCAGCTCAGAGAATGCGCCGAGCACGGCAACAACGGCGATAGCGGCGAGGAAGATCCACATGGCCAGCCAGTTGCTTTTCGGCAGTTTTTTGTCTAACAGCGTGGCGGTGTCGCCATAAACGTAGTTGTGGTTTTCAGGGACGGAAATAAACTTCTGGAATTCTTCATCTTTATCCAGATCTTTACCACGGAACCAACTGAAAATACCGATAGCCAGTATACCCAGCAGGGTAGACGGGATGGTAATGCTGAGCAGGTCGAGGAATTCGAGATGTTTGCCTTCAAACGTCACGTTACCCAGCATGGCGACCAGTGACACAACGGCAACGGAAACCGGGCTGGCGATAATACCCATCTGCGCACCGATAGAACTCGCCGCCATCGGACGTTCCGGGCGAATATTGTTCTTAATGGCAACGTCATAAATGATTGGCAGGATGGTGTATACCACGTGGCCTGTACCACAGAGAATTGTCAGGGTGCAGGTAACAAACGGCGCGACGATGGAAACGTATTTTGGGTTACGGCGCAACAGCTTTTCAGCGATTTGCAGCATAACGTCAAGGCCGCCGGAGGCTTGCAAAGTTGCCGATGCGGCCACCACGGCAATAATAACCAGCATAACGTCTACAGGTGGTTTACCCGGCTGGAGATGGAAAACGAAAACCAGAATGACCAGGCCGATACCGCCTAATAAGCCCAGTGCGATACCACCTTTTCTGGCACCATAGAACAAACATATTAATATTATGAGAAGTTGTATACTAAATAACATTTTATTTACCCTCGCGAAAAACCCAGTCAATTTTTTGAAAAATGGATCTGTGCCACATTCTTTTTTGCCAGAATAGGCATCAAAAAATGGTCAGTATTCGATATGTCCGTATTTGCGATTAATGTTCAAATATCTGGCTAGAATGTCTTTTTAAAATTATGGCGATATTTAGCTTTTTTCTGTGGCGTTGAACAGAGGAGAGAATCCTCAGGCGATGGGAAGCATAACTGGGCATAGAGAGCTGCGGTTGACGCTGTAATTTATCTGTTTTGCGTTTTCCGCTATGGCATGAACCACCGACAGAATGAGTGAGTGGGTTATTTATGTGATCACGATCACGCCATTTCATGATGTAATGAGATTGGCATGCGGATGCTTTTATTTGCTCACAAAAATGTACGGTGTCCATGGTACGTAGCATGGTCTCCATTGCTACCAGTCTAGATTTTGTATGTCTGGTTAATTGCAGACTAATCCTTTATGGGTAAAAATACACACTCTGCGAGTTAGATAATACTTAATTAACTTTTGTTAGCGATTTTGAAATTAAAAACAGTGTGATGTTTATCAATATTGAAATATAGCGTTTGACATGCTGTATACAAATACATTTGATCTAACGCAAATTAATAAAGCGTCTGCTTCAGCCAGTAAAATAGGGATTTTTCATTATTTTAATAATTGTTACTTTCAAATAACAAATAATCCCAAAAATGTATTTATTGGCAATATTGTTTAAGCAATGAGTATTGCTCAGCCTGAACGCGGTAACGATAAACAGGTCTACCGGTCACGCCATAGTGGATGCTGGTAAATAAGATGTGACAATTAACCAGCCAGATAAGGTATTTTCGGCAAGAAACACGAGAGATATTGACCTCATTGGCCAGCTCATCCGTAGAGAACTCCTGATCCTGGTGCTCATCAATCCACTGGCACAGCGTGCGTAATGTTTGTGGCGTTAATCCTTTCGGTAAGCGACGTACTTCCTGCTCACTGGAGGAGCTGCCGTGAATCAGTTGGTCAAGCTCAGACTGTTCATAGTACTGATGCTTTTCCATCTCTGTTTTCTTATGTAGCCAGCCGGTTAGCGCTTCTTCAAAACGGGAGGCCTGGAAAGGTTTGATCAGGTAGTCAACGACACCATAGTGAAGCGAGTCTTTGATGGTGGTGGCGTCAGCGGCGGAAGAGATGACAATAACATCACACTTGCAGCCTTCGCTGTGCAGAACGGGCAGCAGATCCAGACCATTTTCTTTTTGCATGTAAATATCCAGCAAAATCAAATCGATATGATGACCGCTATGAAAGATGATCTCTTTGGCTTTCTCCAGCGTAGAGGCTGTTCCGCAGCAATGAAAACCGGAGAGTTGTGCGACATAACGACGATTTAATTCCGCTACCATTGCATCGTCATCGACAATTAAGACATTGATCATCTGCTGGCCCTCTCACCATTCCACGGTAACTGTACAAAAAATTGGGTGAAGACCCCAGGTTCAGACTCGACGGAAATATTGCCGCCAACACTTTCAACCTGCTGTTTCACAAGTGCTAAACCGACGCCTCGTTCGGTTCCTTTTGACGAGACGCCCTTTTCAAAGATGTGCTCAATGTGTTCAGGGACGATCCCCGGACCATCGTCATTCACTTCGCAATGCAACCAGCCGTGTCGATAGTGCAAGGATACGCTGATCTCGCCACCCGGTTCTTGACCTAGCGCCTCCAGGGCGTTTTCAATCAAATTCCCCAAAACGGTAATCAGCACCGCTACCTGATCTTCATTGCTGTTCTCCGGCAATTGGCTTTCATTGCTAATGACCAGACTATGGCCTAAATCAGATGTGCGATTAATCTTGCTGAGTAAAAATCCAGCGATCACCGGAGATTTTATTTTTCCTAACAGTGAGCCAATCTCTTCCTGATAATTGTTCGCGGTCTTCAGGATGTAATTTTCAAGCTGCTTATAACTTTTCAGGTGCAATAATCCCAGAATCACGTGCAATTTGTTCATGAATTCGTGGGATCGTTCACGAAGTGCGTCGGCATAGTTAACCATGCCGTCCAGGCGTTGCATCAATTTTCGAACTTCAGTTTTATCGCGGAACGTTGAAATGGCCCCGATGATTTTTCCGTTGCTGAGTACCGGAACAGTATTAATTAAGAGTAGCCGATCTTTCACCGTGATCTCTTCATCGCGGCGTGGCGTTCCGTCGCGTAGCACCTGCGAAAAATCGACCACCTGTGACCACGCGTGGCTGAGCGTTGAGAGTTGGGCATCGTCTTGTGATTTGTGGTAATCAAGCAGTTCCTGCGCCGCCTGGTTTATCAGCGTGACTTCACCACACTCGTCAACGGCAATGACACCTTCCTTTATAGAGTGCAGCATCGCCTGGCGTTGTTCGAACAGATTGGAGATTTCATACGGCTCCAGGCCAAACAGAATGCGCTTAAGGACTTTGACGAATACCCATGTGCCGAGTAACCCAACCAGAACGCCAAACAAGATGGACCAGAAGATGCTGCCGCGACTGTTATTGATCTGCTCAGTCACTCTGCTTAGCTCAAGGCCGATCGCCACCACGCCAATTTGTCGGTGATGCTCATCATAGATAGGGGTAAACACGCGCAGAGCTTTAGCCAGAAACCCACGATTAATGGCAACATTCTCTTTGCCCTGCAAAGCCAGCAAAATGTCATCGCCTTTAAATGGCTGACCGATTCGCTGCGCTTCGGGATGGGAGTAACGAATGCTTTGCATATCGGTGACGACGATGAATAAAAAATCGTTGCTCTTATTCACCGCCTGGGCAATCGCCTGAATGCCACTTTCCTCAGGTTTTTTCATTAATCCCTGACGGATCTCCGGCGAGTTTGCCAGCGTCCGCGCGACCGCAAGCGCTTTATCCGCTAACGCATTGCGCGTCATGTTGCTGATTTGCGAAAAGTAAATCAGATGAACAACAAGCAGCACTGAGAAGAGTACTGCACTGACCATGAGGATCACGGTAGTGCCGAGCTTCATCGGGCGTTTGCGTATAGCTGTATGTTGCAGTGAGTATCTCATCACGGTCCTGGAATCACGGTTTGTGCGGGTATTATTGCCTGATGGGATGCGTAATTCAAAGGTGGTAGGGATTATGGGGCTTAAGTTGTCAGTCCTTCTTCTATATATGTAGTGTGAATTGCTTTCTATATAGAGATCTCTGGACCGGTTCTCTCCACTTTTCAGCAATGCGCATCAGTAATTTTTCGGCGATTGTGGATAACTCTGTGTGTAAATGGGTA
>NZ_SZXM01000007.1:0-86030 GCF_005281355.1 Citrobacter sp. wls615
ATCCTTAACTGATCGGTATTGCGCCAATGCGGGCCTTTTTTATTGCCATTTCAACAGGCTGCTGGCAGAGATTTCTGTGATCTGTTTGGCAAAAATCAGGTTTATTGTTTACTCTTGTCAGATTGCCAGTCCCGGCGGGGCGGCTTTATTTTTCCCATTTGGGTAAGCAAAAAAGGAATAGTAAATGGAAGATTTGAATGTTGTCGACAGCATAAACGGGGCGGGCACCTGGCTGGTCCGCAATCAGGAACTGCTGTTGAGCTATGCCGTCAACATCGTTGCGGCCATCGCCATTGTTATCATCGGTATGATTGTGGCGCGTATCGTATCAAACACCGTTAACCGCCTGATGGTGGCGCGGAAAATTGATGCAACGGTTGCCGATTTTCTCTCCGCACTGGTGCGCTACGGTATTATCGCTTTCACGCTGATTGCCGCGCTGGGCCGCGTTGGGGTGCAAACCGCCTCCGTGATCGCCGTTCTCGGTGCCGCAGGTTTAGCCGTTGGTCTGGCATTGCAAGGTTCGCTGTCCAACCTTGCCGCAGGCGTGCTGTTGGTAATGTTCCGTCCGTTCCGCGCGGGTGAGTATGTAGACCTCGGCGGCGTGGCGGGGACCGTGCTCAACGTGCAGATTTTCTCCACCACCATGCGTACCGTAGACGGTAAGATTGTGGTGATCCCAAACGGTAAAATCATTGCCGGGAACATCATTAACTTCTCTCGCGAACCGGTTCGCCGTAACGAATTCATTATCGGCGTGGCCTACGATTCCGATATCGATCAAGTAAAGAAAATCCTCACCGATATCATCCAATCCGACGAGCGCATCCTTAAAGATCGTGAAATGACGGTGCGCCTGAATGAGCTGGGTGCTTCTTCGATTAATTTTGTTGTACGCGTCTGGAGCAACAGCAGCGATTTGCAAAGCGTCTACTGGGACGTACTGGAGCGTATTAAGCGCGAGTTTGACGCCAACGGCATCAGTTTCCCGTATCCGCAGATGGATGTGAACTTCAAGCGTGTGAAAGAGAACGTGGCAGAGTAATCTTTTTCTGCACCACGGTGCCGGATGGCGCTTCGCTTATCCGGCCTGGTCAGATTTCTATACTGTAAGCCGGAAAGGCGTTAGCTGACATCCGGCAAAGAACCTCTCATTAATTCCTCTAATCCGCGATTAATAATATCCATTTCCGCTAATGATTCTCCCGCGCTATAGTCTGCTCCTAAGAGAAACAGTACGGGATAAAAACGTGTTATCGTATTACTTTCAAGGGCTTGCACTTGGTGCGGCCATGATACTTCCGCTTGGTCCGCAAAACGCCTTCGTGATGAATCAGGGCATTCGTCGCCAGTATCACATTATGATTGCATTACTCTGCGCCATCAGCGATCTGGTGCTGATTTGCGCGGGGATCTTCGGCGGTAGCGCCTTGCTGATGCAGTCGCCGTGGCTGATGGCGCTGGTCACCTGGGGCGGGGTCACATTTTTACTCTGGTACGGTTTCGGCGCGTTAAAAACGGCGATGAGCAGTAATCTGGAACTGGCCAGTGCTGAAGTAATGAAGCAAGGACGCTGGAAAATCATCGCCACGATGTTGGCGGTGACCTGGCTCAACCCACACGTTTATCTGGACACCTTTGTGGTGTTGGGGAGTCTGGGTGGTCAACTGGACGTGGAGCCTAAGCGCTGGTTTGCGCTGGGTACCGTCAGCGCCTCGTTCCTGTGGTTCTTTGGCCTGGCATTGCTGGCGGCCTGGCTGGCGCCGCGTCTGCGTACGGCTAAAGCACAGCGCATCATCAATACGTTAGTCGGATTAGTGATGTGGTTTATCGCTTTTCAACTGGCAAAAGAAGGCGTTACGCATGTTCATGCGCTGTTCAACTAAGTGTTGTCTGATGGACAATGCAGCGAGATCGGCTAAGCTTGCCTGCATGTGCCCTGAGTTTCGGGGTAATTAATGAAACATGGAGGAACGACCGTGAAGTTCAAAATAATGGCCCTGGCGGCATTAGTCGGATTCAGCGCACTATCGGTACAGGCAAATGAGTTGCCAAACGGACCGCACATCGTGACTTCCGGAACGGCAAGCGTGGATGCGACGCCTGATATCGCCACCCTGGCGATTGAAGTCAATGTTGCTGCGAAGGATGCGGCTTCAGCGAAGAAGCAAGCCGATGAGCGCGTGGCGCAATATCTGTCCTTCCTTGAGCAGAATCAGATAGCGAAGAAAGACATTAGCGCTGCCAACCTGCGCACGCAGCCGGACTACGATTACCAGAACGGCAAAAGCATCCTCAAAGGCTATCGTGCGGTGCGTACCGTTGAAGTGACGCTGCGTCAGCTGGACAAACTCAACGCTCTGCTTGATGGCGCACTTAAGGCCGGTCTGAATGAGATCCGTTCGGTATCGCTTGGCGTCGCCCAACCGGATGCCTACAAAGATAAGGCGCGTAAAGCGGCAATTGATGATGCAATTCATCAGGCTGAACAGCTGGCGGCGGGCTTTAACAGCAAACTGGGACCCGTTTATAGTGTGCGCTACCACGTGTCCAATTATCAGCCGAGCCCGATGGTACGGATGATGAAAGCAGATGCAGCGCCTGCGGCATCCGCTCAGGAAACCTACGAACAGCCGGTTATTCAGTTTGACGATCAGGTTGATGTGGTCTTCCAGATTGAACCGACGGCGGGGCAGCCGGCAGCAACGCCTGCCAAAACCCAGTAATCTTTCAAACCCGGCTTTCCAGTCGGGTTTTTTCTGTGTGTAACTGTAAAAATGAGATCTTACATCCAGTCTTTTTTTTCGGCGTAATGAGGATAGGCCATAGCGATTTTTAAGGGGACGCTATGGATATTTTTATCTCGAAAAAGATGCGTAATTTCATTCTGCTGGCGCAAACCAATAACATCGCCAGAGCGGCAGAAAAAATCCATATGACCGCATCGCCTTTCGGTAAAAGCATTGCCGCACTGGAAGATCAAATCGGCTATACGCTGTTTACCCGCAAAGATAACAACATCAGTCTGAATAAAGCCGGGCAGGAGTTGTATCAGAAACTGTTCCCTGTTTATCAGCGTCTCTCCGCTATTGATAACGAAATTCATAACGCCTCTCGCCGCTCGCGAGAAATCGTCATCGGCATCGATAATACCTATCCAACGATTATTTTTGACCAGTTAATTAGCCTTGGCGACAAGTACGATGGCGTAACGGCCCAGGCCGTTGAATTCAGCGAGAATGGGGTGATCGATAACCTGTTCGACCGGAAACTGGATTTTATTATCTCACCGCAGCACGTTTCCTCTCGCGTGCAGGAACTGGAAAATCTGGCGATTAGCGAGCTGTCTCCGTTGCGTCTGGGGTTTCTCGTTTCCCGGCGCTACGAGGAAAAACAGCCGCAGGAGCTGCTGCGCGAGCTGCCCTGGCTACAAATGCGCTTCCAGAATCGCGCCAACTTTGAGGCAATGCTCGATGCTTACATGCGGCCATGCGGAATTCATCCGACGATTATCTACCGTCCGTACAGCTTTATGGCCAAGATTAGCGCGGTGGAGCGCGGACAGTTTTTGACGGTGATCCCTCATTTTGCCTGGCGACTGGTTAACCCCTCGACGTTGAAATATTTCGATGCGCCCGGCAGTCCTATGTATATGCAGGAGTTTCTCTATTCGCTGAAAAACCATCGTTATACCGCCACGATGCTTCAGCATATTGCTGAAGATCGTGAGGGTACGGCAAGTTAACCGAGCATCGATCCGGTTTCGATCAGGTTACGATGCAGATCGAACGCATGGCTGAGATCGTGATGGATATGCCCGCCGGGCGCTCGCTCCAGATAGCGGTGCAGGTAGTCCCGATACAGAGGATGCGCACAGTTATCGATAATCGTGTGCGCCCGCTGCATCGGAGATAACCCACGCAGATCGGCAATTCCCTGTTCGGTGACGATCACTTTGACGCTATGTTCGCTGTGATCGACATGGCTACACATCGGTACGATGGTGGAGATTTTCCCGCCTTTGGCAATCGACGGCGCCATAAAGATCGACAGGTAGGCGTTGCGCTCGAAATCGCCGCTGCCGCCAATGCCATTCATCAGGTTCACACCTGCTACGTGTGTGGAATTGGCATGACCGTAGATGTCAAACTCCAGACCGACATTGAGCGCAATGACGCCCAGCCGACGAATGATTTCCGGGTTATTGGAAATCTCCTGCGGGCGCAGCACAATCCGGCTGGCGAAGAAGTCCATGTTGTCGTAAATCTTCTGCAACGACGGGGCTGAAATAGTCAAACTGGAGGCACTGGCGCCGGTTATCTTGCCCGTTTCCAGCAGATGCACCACAGATTCTTGCAACACCTCGGAATACATCATAAAGGGTGGAATATCCGGGTTCTCGCCCAGTCGCGCCATTACCGCGTTGTTGATATTGCCCACGCCGCTTTGTAAGGGCAGGAATTCCGCTGGGATGCGTTTGTGCGCCATTTCCGCCAGCAGAAATGTCACCACGTTATCGGCAATTTGCTGGCTGACCGGGTTGCTTTTATCCGCGGCATTTCCGGCATCGGGTAGTTCGGTATCCACGACCGCGATAATTTTTTTCGGGTCTATCTGCACACACTGGCTGCCCACGCGATCCATGGTGTGAAAAATCGGTACGCTGTTTCGCCGCGGCGGTGCGCCGGGTATCACAATGTCGGCAAACTCCGCCACGCGCGGGTTATGGTAATGATTCAGTTCGATAATCACCTTTTTCGCCCGTAGCAGCCAGGTCGGCGCGTTGCCGATGCCGCTGGAAAGCCAAATCCGACCATCTGGCGCAATGGCGGAGGCTTCAATGACGGCAACATCGATATCGCCAAAAAAGCCATAATTGACCATTTGCGCCACTTCGCTCAAATGGAGATCGACAAACCTCACCTGACCCTGATTAATTTTCTCGCGCAGGCCCGATGATGTTTGATAGGGAGCCCGCCAGGAAACCGCATCCGCCGCGGATAACGCATCATCAGCGGCAGCGCCAATTGATGCCCCGGTCAGCAGGCGGATTTGAAAAGGCTGCCCGACCTGATGCCGCTCGCAAGCGAGTTGAGCAATTGCGTTAGGTAATGCTTTTGGCGAACCCGCAGGGGTAAAGCCGCTGAATGCCACCATATCGTCGTGCTGGATAATTTCTGCCGCTTCTTCGGCACTCATCCGTTTCATGGCCGTCTCCTTCCTCGAGCGTGATTAATGGCCGACAAAATTGGGTTTACGTTTTTCCATAAACGCGTTCATCCCTTCCTGATAATCCTCGCTGTCGTACACCGCGCGGCGCATGCCCTGAATACGCTCAAATTCGTCTGAGTTCATGGTGTGCGCTTCGCCCAGCACGCGCAGTTCTTCTTTAATGACGGCGATGGCCAGCGGCGCTTTCTCCGAGATGTGGTGCGCCATTTGCAGAGTGAAATCCTCCAGTTCGTCGTCAGGAACCACATGGTTGAGGATCCCGACGGCCATCGCTCGCTGAGCGGTAATCGGCGAGGCGGTAAAGATCAGCTCTTTCACGATGTGGAACCCAGCATCGCGGGTCAGGTTGTGGATGCCGACCAGGTTATATGGCACCCCGAGGTTGACCGGCGTCATCGAGAAGGTAGAGGTTTCAGCGGCGATGATCAGATCGGAACTCATGATCATCTCAAACGCGCCGCCCCAGACGCTGCCTTCGACCATGGAGATCACCGGTTTTGGATATTTTTGGATCATGCGGGTTATCTGGCGCAGCGGATCGTCATAGGAGAGCGGATCGCGACGTCCGGAGGGGAGTTCATGAATATCATGTCCGGCAGAGAACACTTTGGCCCCGCTCGGGGCGCGCAGAATGATACAGCGAATTTCCGGACGATTAAGATCGCTAAGCGCCCGCATCAGATCGTCGATAAACACTTTGCTCAGCGCATTGAGTTTGCGGGTGTAATTGAACTCAATAACCGCGACTTTCTGGATGATGACTACGTTGACGTATTGATAAGACATAATGTTCTCTTTATTCAAAGTAATGATGCTGGATAAATTCACTGATGTGACGCAGACCGGTACGCGGCGAAAGGTCGTTATTTTTGACGGCCTGCAGCGTCTGCTGGAAATAACGGTCGAAATCAGTCCGGGTAAACAGCAGATGCAAAGCTTCTTCTTCAGCCTGCTTGTGTAACCAGTCCACCGCTTGCTGCTGACGGACTTTTTCCAGTCGACCGCTGACGGTAAGGCACGTTTTAAAGTCGGTTATCGCCTGCCAAATCTCCTCAATGCCACGTTTTTCCAGGGCGCTACAGGCCAGAACCTGCGGCTGCCACTCGTCATATTTGCGGCGCAGAATATGCAGAGCGGATTCGTACATATGGCGGGCGATGGCAACCTGGTTACGGTTATCACCGTCGTCCTTGTTGATGACGACCAGATCCGCCATCTCCATCAGGCCCTTTTTGATGCCCTGCAGATCGTCACCGCCGCCGGCAATTTGCAGTGAGATAAAGCAATCCACCATGCTGGCGACTTCGGTTTCTGACTGCCCGACGCCGACGGTTTCTACAATCACCACGTCAAAGCCCGCCGCCTCGCACAACAGCATTAATTCACGGGCGCGCTGGCTGGCGCCGCCTAAATGACCGCTGGAAGGCACCGGGCGGATAAATGCCGATTCTGCACGGGCCAGTTCCGTCATTCGGGTTTTATCGCCAAGAATGCTGCCGCCGCTAACGGGGCTACTGGGATCGACCGCGATCACTGCCACCCGTAATCCCCGGCGGATCAACAGCATACCGAACGTCTCCAGAAAGGTGCTTTTGCCCGCGCCCGGCGTGCCGGTGATGCCCAGACGCAGCGCGTTACCGGTGAACGGCATAATCGCGTCCAGCAATTGCGTACTCAATGGCTGGTGGCGTGGGTGGCTGCTCTCAACCAGCGTCATCGCCTGAGCAAGCGTGGCCCGTTCACCGCGCCGCAAGCGTCGGACGGCATCGTCAAGCGTGGCGGCGTTAATCATGATGCTGACTGATACGGGTCAACACATCGCGGACGCTGTCGAGCATCGGTGTGCCGGGGCCATAAATGGCGGCCACGCCATGCTCGTACAGGAAGGCGTAGTCCTGGGGGGGAATCACACCGCCTGCCACCACGCAGATATCTTCGCGTCCCCAGCCTTTCAGCGCCGTGACCAGTTCAGGGATCAACGTTTTATGCCCGGCAGCCAGTGACGATGCGCCTATGACATGCACATCGTTTTCTACCGCCAGACGGGCGATCTCTTCTGGCGTGGAGAACATCGGACTGAGATCGACGTCGAAGCCGAGATCGGAGTAGGCGCTGGCGATCACTTTCGCGCCGCGATCGTGACCATCCTGGCCCATCTTGGCGATCAGAATCCGAGGTCGGCGACCATTTTCCGCGAGGAACTGTTCGGTTTGCGCAACAATGGCGTCGAACTCATTGGCAGATTTGTCGGACTGGTGATAGCTTTGCGCAATCACGCCGGTGACGCACTGGCTGGGCACCAGATAGCGGTCAAAAGCGGCTTCCAGCGCGTCGGAGATCTCACCGAGCGTGGCGCGAACGCGGGCGGCGTTAACGGCGGCGGCCAGCAGATTTTCATTATGCTGCGCGGCGTGGGTCAGCGCCGTCAGCGCGGCGTTGACGGCATCATTGTCGCGAGTGGCGCGGATATGTTGTAGTGAAGCAATCTGTTCGTTGCGCACCTTCACGTTGTCGATTTCCAGTATCGACGTTTCGTCTTCTTTATCCAGCTTGTACTTGTTCACGCCAACGATGACGCGCTTACCCTGGTCGATCAGCGACTGCTCGCGCGCCGAAGCCTCTTCAATCATTCGTTTGGGAAGCCCAGCTTCAATCGCCTTCGCCATGCCGCCCGCTTCATCAATCTGTTTAATGATCGTGCGCGCCTGCTTCACGATTTGATCGGTCAATGATTCGACGTAGTACGATCCGGCCAGCGGATCGACGGTGCGGCAGATCTCTGACTCCTCCTGGATGATGATCTGCGTATTACGCGCGATGCGGGCGGAGAAATCGGTGGGTAGCCCGAGCGCTTCATCAAAGGCGTTGGTGTGCAGCGACTGGGTGCCGCCAAGCGTGGCGCCGAGCGCTTCAATGGTCGTGCGGATCACGTTGTTGTAGGGATCCTGCTCGGTCAGACTCCAGCCGGAGGTCTGGCAGTGGGTACGCAGTGCGAGAGATTTCGGGTTGGTTGCGCCAAAACTGCTGACCGCTTCGCTCCACAAATAGCGAGCCGCGCGCAGCATGGCGACGTTCATAAACAGATCCATGCCGATACCGAAGAAGAATGACAGACGCGGGGCGAAGTCATCAATTTTCAGCCCGGCAGACAGCGCGGCTTTGATGTACTCAATGCCGTCAGCTAGCGTAAACGCCACCTGCTGGACGCAGTTCGCCCCGGCTTCCCCCATATGATAACCGCTGATGCTGATGGTGTTATAGCGCGGCATATTGGCGGAGCACCAGGCGATGATGTCGGCGATGATGCGCATTGAAGGTTTTGGTGGATAAATGTAGGTGTTGCGGCACAGATACTCTTTCAGAATATCGTTCTGAATGGTCCCGGTGAGCTGTTCCGGCGTTACACCTTGTTCCTCAGCCGCGACGATATAAAACGCCAGTACCGGCAGCACCGCGCCGTTCATCGTCATCGACACCGACATCTTATCCAGCGGGATCTGATCAAACAGCACCTTCATATCTTCAACGGTATCGATCGCCACGCCCGCTTTGCCGACATCGCCCGCCACGCGCGGGTTGTCAGAGTCATAGCCGCGGTGGGTGGCAAGGTCAAAGGCAACGGAAAGCCCTTTTTGTCCGGCGGCGAGGTTGCGGCGGTAAAAGGCGTTGGATTCTTTGGCGGTAGAGAAACCGGCATACTGGCGGATGGTCCACGGCTGCGCGGTATACATGGTGGCGCGTGGACCGCGCACGTAAGGCGGCAGGCCGGGCAGGGTGCCCGTGACTTCCAGATTATCGAGGTCAGCCTCGGTGTACAGCGGCTTGATGACAATCCCTTCCGCCGTCTGTCTTTCCAGCGACTCAACGGTTTTTTCCCGTCGACTGAGTTCTTTATTGGCAAGTGTTTGCCACTCTTGCACGTTAGCCATTTTTTGCTCCGTATTACGCAATAAGTTGAATCTTTACGAGATACGGTGAGCTTTTTCATTTGGCTTGTCGCCAGCAAAAAATAGCCAACAGCGCGTCGTTTTTTGCCGCGTGGTATGTTTTATTTTGTGATGTATTTCAAAGACGTGGCGGGAATAACATGAAAAAGCGGTAAGATGGGGTAGGCCGGATAAGGCGTTACGCCGCCATCCGGCACTCAGAGGCTACAAACAGTTTAATCCTGACGCAGTACGTTGTGACCGTAAGCCAGCAGCGCGTCGGTAACGTTGCGCATCATGCGGCTTTCCGGCGCAAAACGGTGCCAGTACAACATCCGACGCTGGAACAGGCCCGGCGTCAAGTCGATAAGCTCACCGCTTTCCAGCTCTTTTTCTATCTGTAAGTGCGGGATCATGCAGCAGGTCGTGCCCTGACGGGCCAACTGGACGAAGGCTTCAGACGAGTTAACGATATGGCACGGTACGCTGCCTGGCGGCAGGTCGAAGTTTTGTTGCAGGAACGCCTGATGCATATCATCAAGATGGTCAAACGCTACCGCCGGGGCTTTCAGTAGGGCAGAGCGGGTGACGCCGTTCGGGAAATAGCGCTCGGCGAACGCTTTTGAACCCACAAACAGGTAATCCAGCGCGCCAAGTTTATCCACCAGACAGCTTGGCAGCGCCTGATGTTGAATACTCACCGCACCGACCACTTCACCACGGCGCAGACGTTCCTGGGTGCGCGTTTCATCCTCAACCTGCAGGTTCAGGCGAATCGGCGAATTAGCCAGTACCGGGGCCAGCGCCGGAAGCAACCAGGTCGCCAGACTGTCGGCGTTCACCGCCAGCGAAAGCAGCAGCGGCGTGGAACCAGTTTGCTCATCACCCAGCCACTCATCTTCAAGCAGTTCAACCTGGCGTAAAAGCGCCAGCAGTTTCTGCCCTTGTTCAGTAGGGCGAGGCGGTACGGTACGCACCAGCAGCGGCTGTCCGAACATATTCTCAAGCTGTTTTATGCGCTGTGAAACGGCGGATTGCGTGATGCACAGCTTTTGCGCCGCGCGCTCAAATCCTCGTTCACGAATAACCGCATCCAGTGCTTGTAGTGTTCTGTAGTCCGGACGTTTCATTGCTTTGGCGCACTCCTGAAATTTTTGCTTGTTCTGCACTATGACACAAATTTGGGTTGGGTAAAGACGAAATCAGCCACCTGGTAGCGGGTGTGGGGACATTTTTCTGCACAATGTTCTATAATGCGCGTGAATTTTCCCACCATATTCACACCACAGGCGAAACGATCATGACGCAGGATGAACTGAAAAAAGCAGTAGGATGGGCGGCACTTCAGTATGTACAGCCCGGTACCATTGTGGGCGTAGGTACAGGTTCAACAGCCGCACACTTTATTGATGCGCTGGGCACAATGAAAGGTCAGATTGAAGGCGCGGTGTCCAGTTCTGACGCCTCGACCGAAAAACTCAAAAGCCTTGGCATCCACGTGTTCGATCTTAACGAAGTGGACAGCCTCGGCGTTTACGTTGACGGCGCAGATGAAATCAACGGCCATATGCAGATGATTAAAGGCGGCGGCGCAGCGTTGACCCGTGAAAAAATCATTGCTTCCGTGGCGAAAAAATTTATCTGCATCGCTGACGCGTCTAAAGAAGTCGATATTCTCGGTAACTTCCCGTTGCCGGTAGAAGTTATCCCAATGGCGCGTAGCGCAGTGGCTCGCCAGTTGGTGAAGCTGGGCGGTCGTCCTGAATACCGTCAGGGCGTGGTAACTGACAATGGTAACGTGATCCTTGATGTGCACGGTCTGGAAATCCTCGACGCCATCGCGCTGGAAAACGCCATTAATGCGATTCCGGGCGTGGTAACCGTAGGTTTGTTCGCTAACCGTGGTGCGGATGTCGCGCTGATCGGTACCCCAGACGGCGTGAAAACTATCGTAAAATGATCTGATGGGAGCGTCTTCTCCCGTTAAAAAAATTTTGGCAGGGCAAATTTGGTGACTTGTATCACGTTTACAATATTGCCCTGCCGATCTCTCCAAAGAAAAAGTTATCGCCAGTATTTTCCTCTGACATTTCCCGCTGAATGACATTTCCTCAGCATGTCGACGCAAACGTTCATATTGCCGCAATATTATTTTTTGATATGTTGAAGAGGCGGATGAAAATCCCACACACAACACATCAGATTGAACAAAAAAGACAGGGTCGGGGAAATGGCAAAGGTATCACTGGAGAAAGATAAGATTAAATTTCTGCTGGTAGAAGGCGTGCATCAAAAAGCACTCGAAAGCCTTCGTGCAGCAGGTTATACCAACATCGAGTTTCACAAAGGCGCTCTGGACACCGAACAACTGAAAGAGTCCATCCGTGATGCTCACTTCATTGGCCTGCGATCCCGTACCCATCTGACTGAAGATGTAATTGCCGCCGCAGAAAAACTGGTCGCGATTGGTTGCTTCTGCATCGGCACCAACCAGGTTGATCTTAGCGCTGCGGCAAAGCGCGGGATCCCAGTGTTTAACGCGCCATTCTCTAACACACGTTCCGTTGCTGAACTGGTGATTGGCGAACTGCTGCTACTGTTACGCGGCGTACCAGAAGCGAACGCCAAAGCGCACCGCGGCGTGTGGAATAAACTGGCTACCGGCTCTTTTGAAGCGCGTGGCAAAAAACTGGGGATCATCGGCTACGGGCACATTGGTACTCAGTTAGGCATTCTGGCTGAATCACTGGGGATGCATGTTTATTTCTATGATATTGAAAATAAACTTCCGCTGGGTAACGCCACGCAGGTTCAGCATCTTTCCGACCTGCTCAATATGAGCGACGTGGTGAGCCTGCACGTGCCGGAAAATGCCTCCACCAAAAACCTGATGGGCGCGCGTGAGATTTCGCTGATGAAACCAGGCGCGCTGCTGATTAACGCCGCGCGCGGTACGGTGGTTGATATTCCAGCCCTGTGCGACGCGTTAGCGACCAAGCACCTGGCAGGGGCGGCAATTGACGTTTTCCCAACCGAACCGGCAACGAACAGCGATCCGTTCACTTCGCCGCTGTGTGATTTCGACAACGTGATCCTGACGCCGCATATTGGTGGTTCCACGCTGGAAGCGCAGGAAAATATCGGTCTGGAAGTGGCGGGGAAACTGATCAAGTATTCCGACAACGGCTCCACGCTGTCTGCGGTTAACTTCCCGGAAGTTTCGCTGCCGCTGCACGGTGGTCGTCGTCTGATGCACATTCACGAAAACCGTCCTGGCGTTCTGACCGCGCTGAACCAGATTTTTGCCGAGCAGGGCGTCAACATTGCCGCACAGTATCTGCAGACTTCCGCACAGGTAGGTTACGTGGTTATCGATATTGAAGCGGATGAAGATGTGGCAGAGAAAGCGCTACAGGCGATGAAAGCCCTTCCGGGAACCATTCGCGCTCGTCTGCTGTACTAATTTCCTCTATATGGGCAGGCGATGACCTGCCCATCTTTCCTCTGATTTCCCTGCCTCAAAATTTCTTTCTGTAACGCATACATTCTGTTTTCGAGCCTTGCCGCAATTGGCAACTAAAGGCAGTGCTGCGTGTTGTACAGCACTAAAAGAAATTTACGATAGGGGCTCAGCATCGCGCTGAAACGGGAAAGCCCCTACCGAAGCAGGGGCTCTAAAAAGGAAAGGGACGATGATGAGATACGTCATCATGCTGCTGATCCTGTTAATCATCGCTTGCCCAGCATATTAACAGAGAGTACGCAGGAGGGAGGTTCGCCTCCCTCACCCTTCACCGAGGAATTTAGGTCAAAAAAACGGCGCTGTCAATCGGCAAAAAACGGCTACCACTCCCAAATTTTGGATGGTGTCACCACCGCAGGCAGTGGGATATCCCACTCTTCGACAGGCAGCTTTTCCACTCGCTGACAATCGTGCGCGTAGCCTACCGGCTGGACCTTATGCTGCTGCCAGTTTTGCAACGTACGGTCATAAAATCCGCCGCCCATGCCCAGACGCTGCCCGTCTTCATCAAACGCGACTAACGGCGTAACCAGTACATCCAGCTTTGCCAGTGGCAATACGTCGCGGACATCAAGTCGTGGCTCCTGGATCTTTAAGCGGTTGGTCACCAGCGCACTCTGTGGATGATAGTGCAGGAACAGCAGGTTGCCAGGGCTAAAGGGATGAAGAACCGGAAGGTAGACGCGCTTACCCGCTCGCCACAGCTGTTCAATCAGCGGTTGGGTGTCGAGTTCGCCATCGAAAGAGAGAAACACCGCTACGGTATGGGCAAGAACAACAGGGGGAAAACTGAGCATTCTGGTCGCGGCTTGCTGACCAAAGTGTTGTTGCTGATCGCTGGTAAGCGCACGGCGACGCTGACGAATCAGTGTGCGTATTTCTTGTCGGGATAAAGGGAGTTCAGAAAGTAGTGTCATGGCTGTTGCCAGGTAGAAGGGAATCTCCGAGATGCCGCCGCAGGCTGTAACCCTTGAACCCTTGGTTCAAGGTGAATGCGTCGTCACAGTTTTAAGGCTTCTCGGACGGGCCGAGCATGCTCACCAACCGTGGAGCGCCACATTCTTGTGGTATGAAATATCGGCTCAGGGGACTGGCCCGCTTGCAAACATCTCAGAGAAATTTTGTCTTCACGGTCACTCTACCACAGTAAACCGAAAAGTGTTATTCAAAGTTTTGGCCCGTTTTTTCGGTTATGCGACCCTGATCAAGCAACGCTTGTTCGATGGTCTGTTGCAGCATCCGAATACGTTGTTCCATGCTCGCCGCGTACTCACGCGTCTTCGCTTTTTCCTGAGTTAATTCATAGCTGATGTTCAACGCGGCGATGAAAACCAACTGCTCAGTATTTGTGACTCTAGTGCGAACTTTCAGATCTTGCAATCGCTGATTGAGATCGTCCGCAGCCTGATTCAACGCATCCCTTTGTTCAGGCGGGCAATTCACTCGCAGTGAACGGCCAAATATTTGGATATCGACGGGTTGTGCAGACATGCCACCTTCCTGCTGATTGACTGCGCTGCCTTCGTCTCCAGACCTTGGGTCCGCGAAGGGGCGACACTATAGCTACCCTGGTATCAAGATACAAGCCCTTTTCTGGTCCACCAGGGTCCAAAGTGGTAGCATATCATGAATATTCCTCCCTTTGATGACGAATGCTTATGTCTATACAGAACGAAATGCCTGGCTACAGCGAAGTTAGCCAGTTTTTGAACCAACAAGGGGCTGGATTAACCCCGGCCGAAATGCACGGCTTAATCAGCGGGATGATTTGTGGTGGCAACAACGACAGCTCATGGCAGCCGCTGTTGCACGACCTGACGAACGAAGGTCTGGCCTTTGGTCACGAGCTGGCTCAGGCACTGCTGAAAATGCACTCTGCTACCAGCGATGCCCTTGAGGACGACGGTTTCCTTTTTCAGCTTTTTCTGCCTGAAGGTGATGACGTCAGCGTGTTCGATCGCGCCGATGCGCTGGCTGGCTGGGTAAACCACTTTCTGCTGGGTCTCGGCGTTACGCAGCCTAAGCTCGACAAAGTGACCGGCGAAACCGGTGAAGCGATTGACGACCTGCGCAATATCGCTCAGTTGGGATATGACGAAGACGAAGATCAGGAAGAGCTGGAAATGTCGCTCGAAGAGATCATCGAATACGTGCGCGTAGCCGCCTTGCTGTGCCATGACACGTTTACGCGTCAGCAGCCGACGGCGCCGGAAGTCCGCAAACCGACTCTGCACTAAATACAACAACGCCAAGGAGAGTGTTATGAGTGAGATATCTCAGCAAGAATTCCAGCGTCGTCGTCAGGCTTTGCTGGCACAAATGCAGCCCGGCAGCGCCGCGCTGATTTTTGCCGCGCCGGAAGCGACGCGCAGCGCGGACAGTGAATACCCGTACCGCCAGAACAGTGATTTCTGGTATTTCACCGGCTTTAACGAGCCTGAAGCCGTGCTGGTGCTGATTAAAAGTGATGACACTCATAACCACAGTGTTTTGTTCAACCGGGTTCGCGACCTGACGGCGGAGATCTGGTTTGGCCGCCGTCTGGGCCAGGATGCCGCACCGGCAAAACTCGGCGTTGATCGGGCGCTGGCCTTCAGTGAAATCAATCAACAGTTGCATCTGCTGCTCAATGGTCTGGACGCGGTGTATCACGCTCAGGGCGAATATGGCTGGGCCGACGAAATTGTCTGCACGGCGCTGGATAAACTGCGCAAAGGCTCCAGACAAAATCTGCACGCGCCCGCTGCGATCATCGACTGGCGTCCGATGGTGCATGAGATGCGCCTGTTCAAATCACCGGAAGAGATTGCGATCATGCGCCGTGCCGGAGAGATCACCGCCCTGGCGCATACCCGCGCGATGGAAAAATGTCGTCCGGGGATGTTTGAATACCAACTGGAAGGGGAGATTCACCACGAATTTACCCGCCACGGCGCGCGTTATCCGTCCTATAACACCATTGTCGGAAGCGGTGAAAACGGCTGTATTCTGCATTACACCGAAAATGAAAGTGAAATGCGCGATGGCGAGCTGGTGCTGATTGACGCTGGCTGTGAATACAAAGGCTATGCGGGCGACATTACCCGTACCTTCCCGGTTAATGGCAAATTTACCCCCGCGCAGCGTGAAATCTACGATATCGTACTGGAATCCCTGGAGACCAGCCTACGTCTGTATCGCCCCGGAACCTCCATTCAGGACGTCACCGGTGAAGTTGTGCGCATCATGATTACCGGTCTGGTGAAGCTTGGCATTCTGCACGGCGACGTCGACCAGTTAATTACCGAGAATGCGCATCGCCCATACTTTATGCATGGTCTTAGCCACTGGCTGGGGCTGGATGTGCACGACGTTGGCGTTTATGGTCAGGATCGTTCGCGTATCCTTGAGCCAGGAATGGTGCTTACCGTCGAGCCAGGGTTATATATCGCACCGGATGCCGATGTACCGGCTGCTTATCGTGGCATTGGCATTCGTATAGAAGATGACATCCTCATCACCGAAGACGGTAACGAAAACCTGACCTCCAGCGTGGTGAAGAAAGCTGATGATATTGAAGCCTTAATGGCTGCGGCGCGACTGCAATGAGCGTAATTATCGTCGGTGGTGGCATGGTCGGTGCGACGCTGGCGCTGGCCATTTCCCAGCTCAGTCATGGGACGCTGCCAGTTCATCTGATAGAAGCGAGCGAACCTGAAACTGACCGTCATCCTGGGTTTGACGCCCGGGCGATTGCGCTGGCGGCAGGAACCTGTCAGCAGTTGGCGCGAATTGGCGTGTGGCAGGCGATTGCCGATTGCGCAACGGCAATCAAAACGGTCCACGTCAGCGATCGCGGCCATGCCGGATTTGTTACGCTGGATGCGCAGGAATATCGTCTCCCGGCGCTGGGTCAGGTGGTGGAACTCCACGATGTTGGGCTGCGTCTGTTTGCGCTACTGCGTAAAGCGCCGGGCGTCACGCTACATTGTCCCGATCGCGTAGCCAGCGTGGCGCGTACGCAGGAACATGTTGAGGTCACGCTGGAAAATGGCGAGGTTATTACCGGTCGCGTGGTGGTCGCCGCTGACGGTACGCGTTCCGCGCTGGCTACCGCCTGCGGCGTGGACTGGCTGCAGCAGCCTTATGAACAACTGGCGGTAATCGCCAATGTCACGACCTCCATTCCCCACGATGGGCGAGCGTTTGAACGCTTCACGCAGCATGGCCCGCTGGCAATGCTGCCGATGTCTGATGGTCGCTGCTCGCTGGTATGGTGCCACCCGCTGGAGCAGCGTGATGAGATCATGGCCTGGTCCGACGAACGGTTTTGTCGTGAATTGCAAACCGCGTTTGGCTGGCGGCTGGGGCGTATTACCCAGGCCGGTAAACGCAGCGCTTATCCGTTGTCATTAACTACTGCGCTGAAGGCGATGACCCATCGTACCGTGCTGGTGGGGAATGCAGCCCAGACGCTGCATCCCATTGCCGGACAAGGTTTCAACCTTGGTCTGCGCGACGTAATGAGCCTGGCTGAGATGTTAACTCAGGCGCAAAACTGCGCGGAAGATATTGGTGATTACGCAGTGCTGGCACGCTATCAGCAACGCCGCGAGCGCGATCGCGAAACGACGATTGGTGTGACCAACAATTTAGTGTATTTGTTTGCCAATCGCTGGGCTCCGCTGGTAGTTGGCCGCAATGTCGGGCTGATGGCGATGGAATTATTCACACCCGCGCGCGATGCGCTGGCGGAGCGGACCCTGGGTTGGGTTGCGCGATAAATATGGCCTGTAGGCCGGATGGCGGCGTAAACGCCTTATCCGGTCTACGGTTTTGATTGTTCCGGTTTCCAGGAGTAAACAGTGCAAAGTGTTGATGTAGCAATTGTCGGTGGCGGCATGGTGGGACTGGCGGTTGCCTGCGGCTTGCAGGGCAGCGGGTTACGCGTTGCGGTGTTAGAACAACATGTTCCGCAGCCGTTGGCGGCGGATGCAGCTCCTCAGCTTCGCGTGTCGGCAATCAATGCCGCCAGTGAAAAACTGCTTACTCGTTTGGGCGTCTGGTCAGATATCGTTGCCCGTCGCGCGTGCTGCTATCACGGTATGGAAGTCTGGGACAAAGACAGCTTCGGGCGCATTGAATTTGACGACCAGAGCATGGGCTACAGCCATTTGGGCCACATCGTCGAAAACTCAGAGATCCATTACGCGCTGTGGCAAAAGGCGCAGCGTTCGCCGGATATTACGCTGCTGGCACCCGCTGAAATACAGCAGGTAGCTTGGGGTGAGAACGAGGCATTTCTGACCCTGAAAGAGGGCGCAATGCTGACGGCTCGCCTGGTGATCGGCGCGGATGGCGCTAACTCCTGGCTGCGTAATAAAGCAGACATTCCGCTCACCTTCTGGGATTACCGTCATCATGCGCTGGTGGCGACGATCCGTACGCAGGAAGCCCACGGCGCGGTTGCGCGCCAGGCGTTTCACGGCGAGGGTATCCTGGCATTCCTGCCGCTCAGTGACCCGCATCTGTGCTCTATCGTCTGGTCACTTTCTCCGCAGGAAGCCGAACGCATGCAGCAGGCAAGCGTTGAGGAGTTTAATCAGGCGCTGAATATCGCTTTTGATAACCGTCTGGGACTGTGCAGCGTTGAAAGCGAACGGCAGACGTTTCCGCTGACGGGACGCTATGCGCGTCAGTTCGCCGCCCATCGTCTGGCGCTGGTGGGGGATGCGGCGCATACTATCCATCCGCTGGCAGGTCAGGGGGTTAACCTCGGCTTTATGGATGCGGCAGAGCTTATCGATGAGCTTAAGCGGCTACAACGTCAGGGCAAAGATATTGGCCAGTATCTCTATTTGCGTCGCTATGAGCGCAGCCGTAAGCACAGCGCAGCAATGATGCTGGCCGGTATGCAGGGCTTCCGTGAACTGTTTGCTGGTGAGAATCCGGCGAAGAAACTGCTGCGTGATATTGGTCTGAAACTGGCCGATACCCTTCCGGGCGTAAAACCGCAGCTCATCCGTCAGGCGATGGGACTGAACGATCTTCCCGAGTGGCTACGTTAGCGTCCGTAAGGACAATCTTAAGAGTTTGAGACCCGTCACATTTTCCTCTCCCGGCCCTCGCGCCGGGATGCTTCTCTCATTTGAAATAATCTAATTCCACACCTTTTTTCGCATTAGTTTTTTTAATATCACGTTTTTTTCATAACGCCATTTTTGACATTTTTTCCACATTTAATGTTGTTTACTGCTGATTACTCTGCCTTGTTTATGCTTATTATTCTGATTTTTTCGTGTGGTTATGGGTTTTTATTCTGTCGTCGATCTGGCCATTTTTTGCCATAAGCTAATGTGATGGCTAATTTTGCCTTATGGTTTAGCGTCTGTTTCGGTGGTAAGTTCAGGACAAAGAGAACGTTTGCGTCGTAGCCCCTGGAGCGGCTGCGGTGCTGGGTTTCGTGGCGAAAATTTCACCGCGAAAGAGTTGGTAGCCCCGCTTATTCAACGAGGAAAAGATGGCTCAACAGACTCCTTTGTACGAACAACACACGCTATGTGGCGCGCGCATGGTAGATTTCCATGGCTGGATGATGCCACTGCATTACGGTTCTCAGCTCGATGAACACCATGCTGTTCGCACCGATGCCGGTATGTTTGATGTGTCGCATATGACCATCGTCGACCTGCGCGGCAGCCGCACCCGGGAGTTCTTGCGTTATCTGCTGGCAAACGACGTCGCGAAGCTAACGAAGACGGGTAAAGCCCTCTACTCCGGTATGCTTAACGCATCGGGCGGCGTGATAGATGACCTGATTGTCTATTACTTCACTGAAGATTTCTTCCGCCTCGTTGTAAACTCCGCCACCCGCGAAAAAGACCTCTCCTGGATTACCCAACACGCTGAACCTTACGCCATCGACATCACCGTTCGTGACGACCTGTCGCTGATTGCGGTGCAGGGGCCAAACGCGCAGGAAAAAGCAGCAACGTTGTTTACTGACGAACAGCGCCATGCGGTAGAAGGTATGAAGCCGTTCTTCGGCGTTCAGGCGGGTGATTTGTTTATCGCAACCACCGGTTATACCGGCGAAGCAGGCTATGAAATTGCCATGCCGAATGAAAAAGCGGCTGATTTCTGGCGTGCGCTGGTACAGGCAGGCGTCAAACCTTGCGGTCTGGGTGCGCGTGACACGCTACGCCTGGAAGCGGGTATGAACCTGTACGGTCAGGAGATGGACGAAGGGATTTCTCCACTGGAAGCCAACATGGGCTGGACCATTGCGTGGGAACCTGCCGACCGCGACTTTATTGGTCGTGAAGCGCTGGAAATGCAGCGTGAAAAAGGCCACGAACAGCTGGTCGGACTGGTGATGACCGAGAAGGGCGTGCTGCGTAATGAACTGCCAGTCCGTTTCACTGACGCTTCCGGTAACCAACATGAAGGCATTATCACCAGCGGAACATTCTCCCCAACCCTGGGTTACAGCATCGCGCTGGCGCGTGTACCCGCGGGTATTGGTGAGACCGCGATCGTGCAGATCCGTAACCGCGAAATGCCAGTAAAAGTCACTAAACCTGTTTTTGTGCGTAACGGCAAAGCCGTCGCGTGATTCATCCTTTTTGGAGATTGATTGATGAGCAACGTACCTGCAGAACTGAAATACAGCAAAGAACACGAATGGCTGCGCAAAGAAGCTGACGGCTCTTACACCGTTGGTATCACCGAACATGCTCAGGAGCTGTTGGGTGACATGGTTTTCGTAGACCTGCCAGAAGTTGGTGCCACCGTCAGCGCGGGTGATGACTGCGCCGTTGCGGAATCCGTAAAAGCAGCTTCTGATATTTATGCGCCGGTAAGCGGTGAGATTGTTGCGGTTAACGACGCGCTGAGCGACTCCCCGGAACTGGTCAACAGCGAACCGTATGCCGGTGGCTGGATCTTCAAAATCAAAGCCAGCGATGAAAGCGAAATCGAATCGCTGCTGGATGCCACTGCGTACGAAGCATTGTTAGAAGACGAATAAGATTGTGCCGGATGGCACTGCGTTTATCCGGCCTACGGTTTTATCCAGGCCCGGTAAGCGTCAGCGCCACCGGGCAATTGAGTTAGAGACAATCACGATTCACTGCACGTTTCAGGAACCATCGCCCATGACACAGACGTTAAGCCAGCTTGAAAACAGCGGCGCTTTCATTGAACGCCACATCGGACCGGACGCCGCGCAGCAGCAAGAGATGCTGAATGCGGTTGGCGCCGAGTCGTTAAACGCGCTGATCGGCCAGATTGTGCCGAAAGACATTCAGCTCGCAACCCCGCCACAGGTAGGCGAGGCGGCGACAGAATACGCTGCGCTGGCCGAATTAAAAGCCATCGCCGGGCGTAACAAGCGCTTCACGTCCTACATCGGCATGGGCTACACCGCCGTGCAGTTGCCACCGGTTATCCTGCGTAACATGCTGGAAAATCCGGGTTGGTACACCGCGTATACGCCGTATCAGCCGGAAGTCTCTCAGGGCCGTCTGGAAGCGCTGCTGAACTTCCAACAGGTCACGCTGGACCTGACGGGGCTGGACATGGCCTCCGCCTCTCTGCTGGATGAAGCCACCGCGGCGGCAGAAGCCATGGCGATGGCCAAACGCGTCAGCAAACTGAAAAACGCCAACCGTTTCTTTGTGGCGGCTGATGTTCATCCGCAAACGCTGGACGTCGTGCGCACTCGCGCCGAAACCTTTGGTTTTGACGTCATTGTGGATGACGCAGCGAAAGCACTGGATCACCAGGATGTGTTCGGCGTGCTGTTGCAGCAGGTTGGTACCACTGGTGAAGTGCACGACTACAGCAAACTAATTGCTGAGCTGAAATCCCGTAAAGTTGTGGTCAGCGTTGCTGCCGACTTTATGGCGCTGGTGCTGCTGACGGCTCCTGGCAAACAGGGTGCGGATATCGTTTTCGGCTCTGCGCAACGCTTCGGTGTTCCAATGGGTTGCGGTGGCCCGCACGCGGCATTCTTTGCCGCCAAAGACGAATTCAAACGCTCCATGCCAGGCCGTATTATCGGCGTATCAAAAGATGCGGCGGGCAATACCGCACTGCGCATGGCGATGCAGACTCGCGAGCAGCATATCCGCCGTGAGAAAGCGAACTCCAACATTTGTACCTCACAGGTACTGCTGGCTAACATCGCCAGCCTGTATGCCGTTTATCATGGTCCGGTCGGTCTGAAGCGCATCGCTAATCGTATCCACCGCCTGACCGATATTCTGGCGGCAGGTGTGCAACAGAAAGGCTTAAAGCTGCGTCATGCGCATTACTTTGACACGCTGTGTGTTGAAGTGGCTGATAAAGCTGCGGTACTGGCGCGTGCGGAAGCGGCAGAGATCAACCTGCGCAGCGATATTCATAACGCGGTAGGTATTACGCTCGACGAAACCACCACCCGTGAAAACGTGGTGCAGTTGTTCACTGTTCTGCTGGGCGACAGCCACGGCCTGAACATCGACACGCTGGATAAAGACGTGGCGCTCGACAGCCGTTCCATTCAGAGCAGCATGCTGCGTGATGACGCGATCCTCAGCCACCCGGTGTTTAACCGCTACCACAGCGAAACCGAGATGATGCGTTACATGCACTCGCTGGAGCGTAAAGATCTGGCGCTGAACCAGGCGATGATCCCGCTGGGTTCCTGCACCATGAAGCTGAATGCCGCCGCCGAGATGATTCCTATCACCTGGCCGGAATTCGCTGAACTGCATCCGTTCTGCCCGCCAGAGCAGGCGGAAGGGTATCACCAGATGATCGGTCAGCTTTCCGAGTGGCTGGTAAAACTGACCGGCTATGACGCAGTCTGTATGCAGCCGAACTCCGGCGCACAGGGCGAATACGCTGGCCTGCTGGCGATTCGTCATTATCACGAAAGCCGTAACGAAGGCCATCGCGATATCTGCCTGATCCCGGCGTCCGCCCACGGTACTAACCCGGCTTCCGCACAAATGGCGGGGATGCAGGTGGTGGTAGTCGCCTGTGATAAGAACGGCAACATCGATCTGGACGATCTGCGGGCAAAAGCAGAACAACATGCTGCAAACCTTTCTTGCATCATGGTGACCTATCCGTCCACCCACGGCGTGTATGAAGAAACGATCCGCGAAGTGTGTGAAGTTGTGCACCAGTTCGGCGGCCAGGTGTACCTCGACGGCGCGAACATGAACGCCCAGGTTGGAATCACCACGCCGGGCTTTATCGGCGCGGACGTTTCGCACCTCAACCTGCATAAAACCTTCTGCATTCCGCACGGCGGCGGTGGCCCAGGTATGGGACCGATTGGCGTTAAATCGCATCTGGCACCGTTCGTACCGGGCCACAGCGTCGTTCAGATTGAAGGGATGCTGACCCGTCAGGGCGCGGTGTCTGCCGCACCGTTCGGTAGCGCATCCATTCTGCCAATCAGCTGGATGTACATCCGTATGATGGGCGCAGAAGGTCTGAAGCAGGCAAGCCAGGTCGCGATTCTTAACGCTAACTACATTGCCAGCCGTCTGAAAGATGCCTATCCGGTACTGTATACCGGTCGCGATGGCCGTGTGGCGCATGAATGTATTCTCGACATTCGCCCACTGAAAGAAGAGACCGGCATCAGCGAACTGGATATTGCCAAACGTCTGATCGACTATGGTTTCCATGCGCCAACCATGTCGTTCCCGGTAGCGGGTACGCTGATGGTGGAACCGACCGAATCTGAAAGCAAAGTGGAACTGGATCGCTTTATTAACGCGATGCTGGCAATCCGCGCTGAGATCGAGCGTGTGAAAGCCGGTGAGTGGTCGCTGGAAGATAACCCGTTGGTAAACTCGCCGCACACCCAGAATGAGCTGGTCAGCGAGTGGAACCACGGTTATAGCCGCGAAATCGCAGTTTTCCCGGCAGGCGTGGCGAACAAATACTGGCCTACCGTGAAGCGTCTTGATGACGTTTACGGCGACCGTAACCTGTTCTGCTCCTGCGTGCCGATGAGCGAATATCAGTAACTTTTCCGCGTAGTTAAACAATTTCCAGGCCGGGTAAGGCGAAGCCGCCTCCCGGCTTTTTCATATCTGGAGGTCTCTATGGGAATCGCACTTGTTACTGGCGGCAGTCGCGGTATCGGGCGAGCAACCGCGCTGCAACTGGCACTGGAGGGTTACACGGTCGCGGTTAATTTTCATCACAATATTCGTGCGGCTACCGAGGTGGTGAATAACATCGTCGCTTCAGGCGGTAAAGCATTTGCTTTGCGAGCGGATATCAGTGATGAAAGTCAGGTGCTGGCGATGTTTGAATCGATCGACCGTGAAGGGGAATCGCTGACTGCGCTGGTGAATAATGCCGGGATTTTATTTGAACAGACCACAGTGGAAAACTTAACTGCAGAGCGAATTAACCGCGTGCTGGCGACCAATGTTACCGGCTATTTTCTGTGCTGTCGGGAAGCGGTTAAGCGCATGTCGTTTAAGCACGGCGGTCAGGGTGGGGCGATTGTGAATGTCTCTTCGGCGGCATCACGGCTCGGTGCGCCATTCGAATATGTCGATTACGCCGCTTCAAAAGGTGCGGTGGACACGCTCACCACCGGTCTGGCGCTGGAGGTGGCGGCGCAGGGGATCCGCGTAAACTGCGTACGTCCTGGCCTGATCTACACTGAAATGCACGCCAGCGGTGGTGAGCCGGGGCGTGTGGATCGCGTGAAGTCGATGCTGCCGATGCAGCGCGGCGGGCAGCCGGAAGAGGTCGCTCAGGCCATTGTCTGGTTGCTGAGCGAGAAGGCGTCGTATGTGACGGGAAGTTTTATTGAGCTGGCGGGTGGAAAATAGCGCTTTGATTGCCGGATGGCGGCGTAAACGCCTTATCCGGCCTACAGGTTAAGTTCCCGTAGGCCGGATAAGCGCAGCGCCATCCGGCGAAAAATCACAGATTCTCGCCGTTGCTGGCGATCACCGCTTTATACCACTCAAAACTCTTCTTGCGTGAACGCGACATATCGCCAGTGCCGTCATCGTGCTTATTCACGTAGATAAAGCCGTAGCGCTTGCTGTACTGACCGGTGGTGAACGAAACACAGTCTATGCAGCCCCACGGCGTGTAGCCCATCAGATCTACGCCATCATAGGTGACCGCCTTCATCATCTCTTCGATGTGGGCGCGCAGATAATCGATGCGGTAATCATCATTGATACTGCCATCTGTTTCCACTTTATCGTAGGCGCCAAAACCGTTTTCAACGATAAACAGCGGCTTCTGATAACGCTCGTACAGCTCACATAAGGCATAGCGCAGGCCAACCGGGTCAATCTGCCATCCCCAGTCGGAGGTTTTGACGTGCGGGTTCGGTACGCTGCCCTCAAAACCGGAAATGGCATCACCGCTACCACCTTCCGCTTTCACCGCGTTGGTCATGTAGTAGCTGAATCCGAGATAGTCGCAGGTTCCTTCACGCAGGATTTGCGCGTCGCCGTCTTCCATCCTGATGTTAAATTCGCGACGTTCCCACTCGTTCAACACATAGCTTGGGTAGTAGCCGCGCAGCTGGACGTCAGTAAAGACGTAGCGTTCACGCATTGACTCCTGGGCGAACATGACATCTTCGGGCTTACAGGAGAATGGATAGAGCGGCACCATTGCCAGCATGCAGCCCACTTTCATTTCCGGATTGATGCGGCGTGCGGCTTTCACTGCGAGCGCGCTGGCCACGAACTGGTGATGCAGCACCTGGTACATGGTCTCTTCCGGGTTTTCATGCTCGGTATACACCACACCGGAGCAGCAATAGCCAAACAACGGTGCGCGCCAGTTACGTTGGTTATTGATCTCGTTGAAGGTCATCCAGTATTTGACTTTGTGTTTGTAACGCTCAAAGACGACTTCGGCAAATCGAACAAAGAAATCAACAACTTTGCGATTGGTCCAACTCCCATACTGTTGAACCAAATGTAGCGGCATTTCGAAGTGGGAAAGGGTGATGACCGGTTCGATGTTGTATTTCAGTAATTCATCGAACATGTCGTCATAGAACTTCAGGCCTTCTTCGTTCGGCTGGGTTTCGTCCCCATTGGGGAAGATACGGGTCCATGCGATGGAGGTACGGAAACATTTGAAGCCCATTTCGGCAAACAGCTTAATGTCTTCTTTGTAATGACCGTAAAAATCGACGGCTTCGTGGTTGGGGTAGTATTTACCGGGCACGACTTCCTGAGTGATTTCTCGTGGAACGCCGTGTGCCCCACTGGTCAGTACGTCGCATATGCTGGGACCTTTGCCACCTTTGTTCCAACCGCCTTCGACCTGGTGCGCCGCAACCGCGCCGCCCCATAAAAAATCTTTTGCTAAGGTAAGTTTTTTCATCTGCGCTCAGTCTCAAATTAATACAATCTGATTTTGAGTCTAACAAAGCAAATCTAAATGTCACGATATAACAAAATAACGTTAATGTGATTTGTTACATCAAAAAAACAGATTGTTTTTTTACGCTATTCTTTTCGCCAGTTTGCGGCCAAGTGATTCCAGAATATAAATAACGGGGATTTGCGTGGTTATATCGTATACCCCGGCAATGCGCGTTTGTGGAACGTGCCAGGAGAGATTAAAGTCGGCGAGTTTCGCCAGACGCGAGTGTTCATGGCTGGTTACAGAGAGCACTTTACAGTTGTGCAGGCTGAACTGGCTGGCAAAGCGTAGGATCTCTTCAGTTTCACCGGAGACGGAAAGCACGATTGCCAGCGCGTTTCTGGCCATATCATTGGTTACCGGAAAATAAGGGTCGTCAATATGATTACTGAATTTACCGACGTTGGAGAAAAAACGTGCGCCGTATTTCGCAAGCGCTCCTGACGTTCCTGCGCCAACAAATATAATACGTTCGGAAGATAATATAATATCAACAGCCTGATCGAGCAGTTTATCGAATTCGTCGTTATTGACGCTTTTAAAAAAGCTGATAATTTCGCTGGCGCTGAAATTAGCCTGTTGCGGTTCATTCTGCTCTAAATATAATTTGAAGCGTACGCGAAATTCTGAGTAACCTTCACACTTAAGCTTGCGGCAAAAGCGCAGTACGGTGGTAGTGGAAACACCCACGGCATCGGCCAGTTCGCGAATGGTCATGTACATGACTTTGTCACGATTTTTGATGACATAGTTGTAGACCAGCATCTCAAGATTGTTGAGACTGGCGATGGCAGCGTGGGAGAACATACTCACAATAGCAAAACTCACTCATCAGACTTCATCTACAGGGAATAATAACATGCAGCCAAATGACATCACTTTTTTTCAGCGTTTCCAGGATGACATACTGGCCGGACGCAAAACCATCACCATTCGTGATGAGTCCGAATCACACTTCAAAACCGGTGACATTCTACGGGTTGGGCGCTTTGAAGATGAGGGATACTTCTGCACGATTGAAGTTGTTGGCACGTCAACCGTCACGCTGGATACGCTGACCGAAAAACATGCCCAACAGGAAAACATGTCGCTTGAAGAACTGAAACACGTGATCGCCGAGATTTACCCGGATCAAACGCAGTTTTATGTGATTGATTTTAAATGTATTTGATTTAATGTGTACGCTTGTTAGCTGAAAAGGTAAAATTAATCATATGATTTTTATGAACTATTTATTTTAAGATAAATATTACAGCTAACATGTGTTCACTGGAACCATTCTCAGTTACGCTAGAGGGGCAATAACGAAAGTGTTCGTTTCTCGGGAGTAAGCTATGGTTCAGAAACCATTAATCGCGCAGGGATATTCGCTGGCAGAGGAAATAGCCAACAGCATCAGTCACGGTATCGGGTTGGTGTTTGGGATTGTCGGGCTGGTGTTGTTGCTGGTTCAGGCAGTGGATACCAACGCCAGCGCTATGGCGATTACCAGTTATAGCCTGTACGGCGGCAGCATGATCCTGCTGTTCCTCGCCTCAACTTTGTATCACGCGATCCCCCATCAGAGAGCGAAAGTCTGGCTGAAAAAATTCGACCACTGCGCGATTTATCTGCTGATTGCCGGGACCTATACGCCATTTCTGCTGGTGGGGCTTGATTCGCCGCTGGCACGTGGGCTGATGATTGTTATCTGGAGCCTGGCGCTGCTCGGTATTTTATTCAAACTGACCATTGCGCACCGCTTTAAAGTTCTGTCGCTGGTGACCTACCTGACAATGGGCTGGCTATCGCTGATTGTGGTGTATCAATTGGCGGTTAAACTGGCGGCGGGAGGCGTGACGTTGCTGGCCGTTGGTGGTGTGGTCTATTCGCTGGGCGTTATTTTCTATGTCTGTAAGCGCATTCCATATAACCACGCGATCTGGCACGGCTTTGTACTGGGCGGCAGCGTTTGCCACTTCCTGGCGATTTATTTGTATGTTGGACAGGCGTAACCCTTGATTTCGGATGGCGGCTAACGCCTTATCCGGCCTACAAAATGTGCCTGTAGGCCGGATAAGCGTAGCGCCATCCGGCGTTAAGCTTTTACTCTTCCAGCGAATACGGCAGCGGCACAATATGCAGCGTTTTTGCGTCATCGCGAACACGGAACACGCTGTCGGCTTCCATGTCGTTATTCATCACGACCTGCACCAGTATCTGGCCATCAGCGAGCTGTACTGCGGCAAGTACGGTACCGGTACGACGCCAGTTCTCACCCATTTTCAGTTCCAGGTCTTCGCCTGCTTCCGGCACCCGGCTGGCCGTACCTGCCAGAGTCCACATGGCGCGTTTGTTGGCGCCGCGGAATTTGGCGCGCGCCACCATTTCCTGGCCGGTATAGCAGCCTTTTTTGAAGCTGATCCCGCCCAGAGCCTGCATATTGGTCGCCTGGGGAATAAACTGTCCGCTGTTGGCTGTATCAATGACCGGAATACCCGCTTCGATATCCAGCGCCAGCCACTGTTGACTGTTATTTAACTCCGCTTCGCCGCGCAGTTTCTCAACCAGGCTTTCCGCTGTTGCAACATCAACGATCAGCAGGAAACGCTCGGCAGGGTGTTCGAACCACAGTATTGTGGAAGCACCTTCGGTAATAACCTGTTTATCGCTGTTCGGTAATTCGCTAAAGAGATTGGCCAGCGCCGCTCGTGCCTGGAATCCCGCTACGCCCAACAGAACACGCTCGTCGTCCGGCGCAATCACTACCTTCGAGAAGACCGCATATTTCTTCAGTTCTGTAAGCTGCGCATCGCGCAAGCTGCGGCGTTCAAGCCATGCAAAACCGTCACTGTTACGGAACAGGCGCAGATTGCTCCACATTTTACCTTTGGCATCACAATGGGCTGCCAGCACGTGCTGATACTCGGTCATCTGGCTGACATCAGCCGTGACCTGACCCTGAATATACTTCTCACTGTCGACACCGGTAATGGTGGCGAGCGCCCAGTCATCGAGCGTCATTAGCGTCAGAGGTAAACGCGTTGACGCAAAAGGCTGGCGAGGAGGAAAAGATGTAAAAGCCATAATAATGTCCTGATTTGCTTAACGCCGTGATAATGACTAATGGTAAAAGAGCTATGGCCCATTGCAAGCGGTTTAATCAGGCTATTTGTGCCATATAGTAAGCTTTGCGAGGTGACATCCAAAAATGATGAATCCTTTGACTTAATGCGGTTTTATTTAGCGAACGTGCTTCCATTAGCTGATATTCCCGCAAAAGCGTGTGAAAAACACGTTACAATAGCCGGATACTTCGTTTTCGCGAGACAGGAAGAAGAACATGGATATTAATAACAAAGCACGTATTCATTGGGCATGCCGCCGCGGTATGCGTGAGCTGGACATCTCTATCATGCCGTTTTTCGAACATGAATATGACAGCTTAAGTGACGAAGAAAAACGTATCTTTATCCGTCTGCTAGAATGTGACGATCCAGATTTATTTAACTGGTTGATGAATCATGGGAAACCAGCTGATGCTCAGTTGGAGCAGATGGTGCGACTTATCCAGACACGGAATCGGGAACGTGGTCCAGTGGCAATCTGATTTACGCGTTTCGTGGCGTGCGCAGTGGCTTTCGTTGCTTGTTCATGGGCTGGTCGCGGTATTTATTTTATTGATGCCCTGGCCTTTGAGCTACACCCCATTATGGATGGTTCTGCTCTCTCTGGTGGTGTTCGATAGCGTACGCAGCCAACGTAGAATTAACGCCTGTCAGGGCGAGATTAGGCTGTTGATGGACGGTCGTCTGCGCTGGCAAGGGCAGGAGTGGACTATCGTGAGCGCGCCCTGGATGGTCAAAACAGGCATGATGCTGCGTTTGCGTTCAGATACCGGGAAACGTCAGCATTTGTGGCTGGCGGCAGACAGTATGGATGAGGCTGAGTGGCGAGACTTACGGCGGTTAATGCTGCAACAGGCGAAGCAGGGGTAATGCCACCGTATGTCTGATGGCGTGCAGCTTTAAGGCTTAGATTTGATGCGTGAGGTAAGCCGGATAAGGCGTTCACTGCGCCATCCGGCAACACGGTTATCAGGACCAGTGTTCGGCCATTTCCCCAAGAATTTGCTCGCACCAGTTCTGGATGCGTTCATCGCTGAGATCGTACTGGTTCGTTTCATCCAGCGCCAAACCAACAAACAGCTGTCCATCGGCAATGACGGGTTTATCGCTGGTAAATTCATAGCCTTCGGTTGGCCAGTAACCGACAAACTTGACGCCTTTGGTGACCAGTTTATCGTGCAGCATACCCAGCGCATCCAGGAACCATTCGCCATATCCTAACTGATCGCCCATCCCGTAAAGCGCGACAATTTTGCCTTCCAGGTTGAGGTCGTCCAGTTGCTCCCAGACCGCTTCCCAATCCTCCTGAATTTCACCGAAATCCCAGGTCGGGATGCCCAAAATGAGCACATCATACTGCTCCATTAAGGTCGGGGAATCATCTTTGAGGTTGTGCAGTGTCACCAGTTCGGGACCCAGGATATCGCGGATTTTTTCTGCTGCCATTTCGGTGTAGCAGGTACTGGAACCGTAAAAAAGACCCATGTTCATGACGTAAACATCTCAATTCTGCTGTAGCGTTGCGGGTAGTGTAACAGAATCGCCGCAATCCCGGCACAATGAGGCATAATGCATCAAAAATGAGAGTGAATAAGGGGCGCGAGTGGAACAGGATCTGGCGCGCATCGAGCAGTTTCTTGATGCCCTGTGGCTGGAACGAAATCTGGCGGAAAACACATTAAGTGCGTATCGTCGCGATCTGACCATGCTGGTCGAATGGCTGCATCATCGCGGCGTTTCACTGGCGACGGCGCAGAGCGATGATCTTCAGGCATTGCTGGCCGAGCGGATGGATGGGGGATATAAAGCCACCAGTTCCGCTCGCTTGCTCAGTGCCACGCGGCGCTTTTTTCAGCATCTGTACCGCGAAAAATTTCGCGAAGACGATCCCAGCGCCTCGCTTGCATCACCGAAGCTTCCGCAGCGTCTGCCCAAGGATCTCAGTGAAGCGCAGGTAGAGCGGTTGTTGCAGGCACCGCTTATTGAGCAACCGCTGGAGCTACGCGACAAAGCCATGCTGGAAGTATTGTATGCAACGGGCCTACGCGTGTCTGAGCTGGTGGGACTGACGATGAGTGACGTCAGCCTGCGTCAGGGCGTGGTACGGGTGATCGGTAAAGGTAATAAAGAGCGCCTGGTGCCGTTGGGTGAAGAGGCGGTGTACTGGCTGGAAACGTATCTGGAACATGGCCGCCCATGGTTGCTCAACGGCGTATCGATTGATGTGCTGTTTCCCAGCCAGCGGGCGCAACAGATGACCCGTCAGACCTTCTGGCATCGTATTAAACACTATGCTGTGTTGGCGGGAATCGACAGCGAAAAACTGTCACCGCACGTCCTGCGGCATGCTTTTGCCACGCATTTGCTCAATCATGGCGCTGACCTGCGCGTGGTGCAGATGCTACTGGGGCATAGCGATCTCTCAACAACACAAATTTATACTCATGTCGCAACGGAGCGCTTGCGTCAACTACATCAACAGCATCACCCGCGAGCGTGAGTGCTGACAGGATAGGATAGGTTATGAAAAAACGTTTTATGATGTTCACTCTGCTGGCAACGGCGTTTTCCGGCATGGTACATGCAGACGATACGGCGATTCGCCAGTCATTGGCAAAGCTGGGCGTCCAGAGCACAGAGATTCAGTCTGCTCCGGTGGCGGGCATGAAAACCGTACTGACCAATAGCGGCGTGCTGTACGTAACTGAAGACGGTAAACATATTATTCAGGGACCGATGTATGACGTGAGCGGCGCAAGCCCAGTGAATGTCACTAACCAGCTGCTGATGAAGCATTTGAACGCGCTGGAAAAAGAGATGATCGTCTACAAAGCGCCGCAGGAAAAACACGTCATTACCGTTTTCACCGATATCACCTGTGGCTACTGCCACAAGCTGCATGAAGAGATGAAAGACTATAATGCGTTGGGGATCACCGTTCGTTATCTGGCCTTCCCCCGTCAGGGGCTGGAAAGCCAGGCTGAGCAGGACATGAAGTCGATCTGGTGCGCGCAGGATAAAAACAAAGCCTTTGATGATGCGATGGCAGGCAAGGACGTGAAACCAGCGACCTGTGATGTGGACATCGCTAACCACTATGCGCTTGGCGTGCAGTTTGGCGTTACCGGCACGCCGGCGATTGTGCTGAGCAATGGCTATGTCGTGCCGGGCTATCAGGGCCCGAAAGAGATGAAAGAATTCCTCGACGCACATGCAAAACAAACCAGCGGTAAATAATTCGCGTGAAACAAAAGATACAACTTCGTCGGCGTGAAGCCGACGAGACAACCGAGCTGCCTGCCGACCTGCCGCCATTGCTGCGTCGTTTATACGCCAGCCGCGGCGTGAGAACGGCTAACGATCTGGAGCGAAGCTTGAAAGGGATGCTGCACTGGCAGACGCTGACGGGTGTGGAAAAAGCGGTTGAGATGCTGCATGACGCGTTTGAGAAAAACCTGCGCATTATGGTGGTCGGCGATTTTGATGCAGATGGCGCGACCAGCACTGCACTAAGCGTCCTTTCGCTGCGGGCGATGGGCTGTAATACCGTGGAATATCTGGTTCCCAACCGTTTTGAGGACGGCTACGGCTTAAGTCCTGAAGTGGTCGATCAGGCCCATGCACGCGGCGCACAAATGATTATGACGGTGGATAATGGGATCTCCTCCCACGCCGGGGTCGATCATGCGCATGCGCTGGGTATCCGCGTTCTGGTTACCGATCACCATCTGCCGGGGGAAATACTGCCCAATGCCGATGCCATTGTGAACCCAAACCTTGCGGACTGTCCTTTCCCGTCAAAATCGCTGGCGGGAGTGGGGGTGGCGTTCTACCTGATGCTGGTGCTGTGTAATCACCTGAAGAGTAAGGGCTGGTTTGACGCGCGTGGTATCGCGGTACCGAAGATTGTGGAATATCTCGATCTGGTCGCGCTGGGGACAGTGGCGGACGTTGTTCCGCTGGACGCTAACAACCGTATCCTGACCTGGCAGGGCTTGTCCCGTATTCGTGCGGGCGTCTGCCGTCCGGGTATCAAGGCGCTTCTGGAAATCGCCAACCGCGAACCGGCTAAGCTGGTGGCCAGCGATTTAGGTTTTGCGCTCGGGCCACGGCTGAATGCCGCCGGCCGTCTGGATGATATGTCCGTCGGCGTTGCGCTGTTGCTGTGCGACAACATTGGCGAGGCACGCGTGCTGGCCAATGAACTGGACGCGCTCAATCAGACTCGCAAAGAAATTGAGCAGGGCATGCAGGCGGAAGCGCTGACCCTGTGTGAAAAGCTGGAGCGCAGCAGCGAGACGCTGCCGGGCGGCCTTGCGATGTACCATCCTGAGTGGCATCAGGGGGTAGTCGGCATTCTGGCATCGCGCATTAAAGAGCGTTTTCATCGTCCGGTGATTGCGTTTGCTCCTGCCGGCGACGGTACGCTCAAAGGCTCCGGGCGTTCGATTCAGGGGCTGCACATGCGTGATGCGCTGGAGCGCCTGGACACCCTTCATCCTGGCATGATCCTCAAGTTTGGCGGTCACGCCATGGCGGCGGGCTTGTCGCTGGAAGAGGCGCAGTTTGAGCGTTTCCAGCAGCGTTTCGGCGAACTGGTAACCGAGTGGCTGGATCCCGCCTTGCTGCAGGGCGAAGTGGTGTCAGATGGCCCGCTAAGCGCCGCGGAGATGACCATGGAAGTCGCGCAAATGCTGCGTGATGCCGGGCCGTGGGGGCAAATGTTCCCGGAACCGCTGTTTGATGGACATTTCCGTCTCCTTCAGCAGCGTTTGGTGGGGGAGCGTCATCTGAAGGTGATGGTGGAGCCAGTTGGCGGCGGACCTCTGCTGGACGGAATTGCGTTCAACGTTGATACCAGTTGCTGGCCGGACAACGGCGTGCGCGATGTTCAGTTGGCCTATAAACTGGATATTAATGAGTTTCGCGGCAACCGCAGTTTGCAGCTAATAATCGATAATATCTGGCCACTTTAGCGTCACTAATCGCTATAAAAAAGGGCGTGGATTAGTTACAATCCCGCTCTTATAACCGCATTTTGACTAGTCCAATAAAAGAAATCAGACAATGTTTGAAATTAATCCGGTAAATAACCGCATTCAGGACCTCACGGAACGCTCTGACGTTCTTAGGGGGTATCTTTGACTATGATGCCAAGAAAGAGCGTCTGGAAGAAGTAAACGCCGAGCTGGAGCAGCCGGACGTGTGGAACGAACCCGAACGCGCGCAGGCGCTGGGTAAAGAGCGTTCCTCCCTCGAGGCTATCGTCGATACACTCGACCAAATGAGCCAGGGCCTGGAAGATGTCTCCGGCCTGTTGGAACTGGCTGTAGAAGCCGACGACGAAGAAACCTTTAACGAAGCCGTAGCAGAACTCGATACCCTGGAAGATAAGCTGGCGCAGCTGGAATTCCGTCGTATGTTCTCCGGCGAATATGACAGCGCAGATTGCTATCTCGATATTCAGGCTGGCTCCGGTGGTACGGAAGCGCAAGACTGGGCAAGCATGCTGATGCGTATGTATCTGCGTTGGGCTGAAGCACGCGGCTTTAAGACTGAAATTATTGAAGAATCTGAAGGTGAAGTGGCGGGTATTAAATCAGTGACCATCAGAATTGCTGGCGAATATGCGTACGGTTGGCTGCGGACTGAAACCGGCGTACACCGTCTGGTACGTAAGAGCCCGTTCGACTCCGGCGGTCGCCGCCATACGTCGTTCAGCTCGGCGTTTGTCTATCCGGAAGTTGACGATGATATCGATATCGACATCAACCCGGCGGATCTGCGCATTGACGTTTATCGCGCCTCTGGTGCGGGCGGTCAGCACGTTAACCGTACAGAATCGGCGGTACGTATCACCCACATCCCGACCGGGATTGTGACGCAGTGTCAGAACGACCGTTCCCAGCACAAGAACAAAGACCAGGCCATGAAGCAGATGAAAGCGAAGCTTTATGAACTGGAAATGCAGAAGAAGAATGCCGAGAAACAGGCGATGGAAGACAATAAGTCAGATATCGGCTGGGGTAGCCAGATTCGTTCTTATGTCCTTGATGACTCCCGCATTAAAGATCTGCGTACCGGGGTTGAAACCCGTAACACGCAGGCGGTGCTGGATGGCAGCCTGGATCAATTTATCGAAGCAAGTTTGAAAGCAGGGTTATGAGGAACCAACATGTCTGAACAACACGTACAGGGCGCTGACGCGGTAGCCGATCTTAACAATGAACTGAAAACGCGCCGTGAGAAGCTGGCGAGCCTGCGTGAGCAGGGGATCCCGTTCCCGAACGATTTCCGTCGCGATCATACCTCAGACCAACTGCATGCTGACTTCGACGCGAAAGAAAACGAAGAGCTGGAAGCGCTGAACATCGAGGTATCCGTTGCTGGCCGTATGATGACCCGCCGTATTATGGGTAAAGCCTCATTCGTTACGCTGCAGGATGTTGGCGGCCGTATTCAGCTGTACGTTGCTCGTGACGATCTGCCGGAAGGCGTTTACAACGAGCAGTTCAAAAAATGGGATCTGGGCGATATCCTTGGCGCGAAAGGTAAGTTGTTCAAGACCAAGACCGGTGAGCTGTCCATTCATTGCACCGAGCTGCGTCTGCTGACGAAAGCGCTGCGGCCGCTACCGGATAAATTCCACGGGCTGCAGGACCAGGAAGCGCGTTATCGTCAGCGCTATCTGGATCTCATCTCTAACGATGAATCCCGCAATACCTTTAAAGTGCGTTCACAAATTATGGCTGGCATCCGTCAGTTCATGGTGGGTCGCGGCTTTATGGAAGTGGAAACCCCGATGATGCAGGTGATTCCTGGCGGTGCCGCTGCGCGTCCGTTCATCACCCATCATAACGCGCTGGATCTGGATATGTACCTGCGTATCGCGCCGGAACTGTACCTCAAGCGTCTGGTGGTTGGCGGCTTCGAACGCGTGTTCGAAATTAACCGTAATTTCCGTAACGAAGGCATCTCAGTTCGTCATAACCCAGAGTTCACCATGATGGAACTCTACATGGCGTATGCAGACTACAAAGATCTGATCGAACTGACCGAATCACTGTTCCGTACGCTGGCGCAGAACGTTCTGGGCACCACCGAAGTGCCTTACGGCGAAGAAGTCTTCGACTTCGGTAAGCCGTTCGAAAAACTGACCATGCGCGAAGCGATTCAGAAATATCGTCCGGAAACCAACATGGCCGATCTGGATAACTTCGACTCTGCTAAAGCGATCGCTGAATCTATCGGCATCAAAGTTGAGAAGAGCTGGGGTCTGGGCCGTATCGTGACCGAGATCTTCGAAGAAGTCGCGGAAGCGCATCTGATTCAACCGACCTTCATTACCGAGTACCCGGCAGAAGTTTCTCCGCTGGCGCGCCGTAATGACGTAAACCCTGAAATCACCGATCGCTTCGAATTCTTCATCGGCGGTCGTGAAATCGGTAACGGTTTCAGCGAGCTGAACGATGCAGAAGATCAGGCGCAGCGTTTCCAGGATCAGGTTAACGCCAAAGATGCAGGTGATGACGAAGCGATGTTCTACGATGAAGACTACGTTACCGCTCTGGAACACGGTCTGCCGCCGACTGCGGGTCTGGGTATTGGTATCGACCGTATGGTTATGCTGTTCACCAACAGCCACACCATCCGCGACGTGATCCTGTTCCCGGCGATGCGCCCGGTTAAGTAAGATGTGAAATGCCGGATGGCGGCTGATGCCTTATCCGGCCTACGATTCGTTATGTAGGCCAGCTAAGCATAGCGCCATCAGGCAATTAATTCCCGTTGGCAAACTTGCGCAGTAATCCTCGCGCCTTACCGTTTGAAACCTGCATTACCATCCACGGGCTAAACGCCCACGGCGTTGCGTCAATCCCGCTCAACACATCCTCAAGATCGCTCCACTGGTAATCCATCACTTCATCTGCGTTTAGCTGGAGCGGACTCACGATATGTGCGGCGTACACCGGACACACCTCGTTTTCCATAATTCCGCTCGGGTCCGTGGCACAATAACGAAAATCAGCATACACGGAGCTGAGCGAGTCAATGTCTGTACCCAGTTCGAACCGAGCGCGACGGACAATAGCGGCTTCGGTGGATTCTCCCGATTGGGGATGACCGCAGACAGAGTTGGTCCAGACGCCTGGCCATGCTTTTTTGTGCAGTGAACGGCGCGTCACCAGCAGTTGTCCCTGGTCGTTAAATATCCAGCAGGAAAACGCAGCGTGCAGAGGCGTTGTAGCGGTATGCGCCGCATACTTTTCCAGCGTCCCGCAGGGCTGACCCTGCTCATTTAATAAAATGACATGTTCCTGTCGCATAGCGTCCACCATCAATCTTAAGCACCCACATTATATGCTTAATTAAGACAGTTTGATTAACCGTGGGTGTGAAATGCAGCGTCGAGGGGTCGTTACGCGATATGATTTGGCATCCGGTTTCTGGCTGCTATGATAAAGCGTCTGAAAATGTTGCGAGGTATTGTTTTGAGTGCAGGACGCCTGAAGAAAAATGGCCTGAGTGTCGCGATGCTGCTGTGTGTCGGTCTGCTGCTATCTGGCTGTTCCGGGAGTAAGTCGTCTGACGCAGGAAGTTATTCCGGCTCCGTGTATACCGTGAAGCGGGGAGATACGCTATATCGTATTTCACGCGCCACCGGAACCAGCGTGAAAGAGCTCGCTCGCCTGAATAACATTTCCCCACCCTATACCATTGAAGTGGGGCAAAAGCTAAAGGTCAGCGGCGGTGCGAAATCCACTTCTTCCTCTGGTAAAACAAGCTCGAAATCCTCTACCAAAACGGCGACAGTCAGACCGTCTTCTTCCGTGCCTCAGTCGTCCTGGCCGCCGGTAGGACAACGCTGCTGGCAATGGCCTGCCAGCGGTAAGGTGATCCTGCCTTACTCCACGGCGGACGGTGGTAACAAGGGTATTGATATCTCAGCTGCGCGCGGTACGCCGATTTACGCGGCTGGAGCGGGGAAGGTGGTCTATGTCGGCAATCAACTGCGGGGTTATGGCAACCTCATCATGATTAAGCACAGTGAGGATTACATCACTGCCTATGCGCATAATGACACCATGCTGGTGAACAACGGTCAAAACGTGAAAGCCGGGCAGAAGATCGCCACGATGGGCAGCACGGATGCGACGACGGTGCGTCTGCATTTCCAGATCCGTTATCGCGCAACGGCTATCGATCCACTGCGCTATTTACCCCCACAGGGTAGTAAGCCCAAATGCTGACGGTGAATTAATCGCCAGTCAGTCGGTTAGTCCCTTGCCAAGAAGAGCGTAAGGTTTATAATCCCTTACGCACTTCAATGCGGGCGTAGTTCAATGGTAGAACGAGAGCTTCCCAAGCTCTATACGAGGGTTCGATTCCCTTCGCCCGCTCCATAACCCTGCTTTCATTACCTGGTTCATTGAATCCCTTGAAGTCGTGGCGTAACGCCTCCTGACAGTAGCTGACTGTAACCTACTGTGTAACCCTTATGGGCTTACAAGCATGATTCAAAGCAATACTATTCACTCGACAAATGTTTATCTTTACCAGCGAAACGGTATCTATTGAGGGCCTTGATCCCAAGGCATCGCCACGTAAAGCGGCAGTTGCTCGTAAAGCCAGCTATCAACGGTGCTAAGGATGTAGAGGTGTAAATTTTGCTCCAGATATTAAAACAAGCTTTAATAAATTAAATGTTAATGGTGATGAAATGAATATTAAAATTGCTTTTATTGTAACATCTTTGTTTGCATTATCAGGATGTAACATGAACCCTTCGATGTATACGGCTAACGCTAATAAATCAGAGGGGACTGTTACTATGGCCTACCATTACACTTCATCCACTCCAATGTGGTGGAGCCCAGCATTTGGTGAGGAGGCCCAGAATCGCGCCACCGTAATATGCCAAGGGTGGGAATTTGACTCGGCAAGACCTTTAGATGATAGCTCATATATGAATAGTGGTGGGGCAATTGAAGGGATAGATTCTGTAACATATCAGTGTATTAAGAACAAAAAGGGTACCGAATAGTCTCTGAATTAATTGTCATCCCTAAAGCGGTTACATTTCCCCAAAAAAACACTGAGTTTTATCCAACTACCCCCTTGAGATTAAAGGACGAGGGGGCCAGAACGTTAAAGCCTATTGTTCTGTGGTCACCCTGAAGAATACTTCCTGCCCTCCGTCCGCGTATGACCAAGAGGTGGTCCTAATGACAGCCTTTCTTTGAGCCTTATTATCAAAGGGTTATTGGTCGGTCATCTTCAATACTTCTATTCACTTCACTCAGGGTTCGTTGCAGTAAAACCGTATCCAGCCAGCGACCATGCTTGAAGCCAACGTCTTTCAGCGTGCCTATTTCTGTAAATCCGACCTGCTGATGGACTTTAAGCGATCCCTGATTATTGCTGTCGCCGACCATGGCAATTAACTGTCGATAGCCGTGCGTTTCGGCCCAGTCAATTACATGGCGCAGTAGCGCTTTTCCCGCTCCCTGACGCTGCGCCGCCGGGTCAATGTAAATTGAATCTTCGAGGGTATAGCGGTAGGCATAACGTTCGCGGTAGCGAGTGAGATAACAATATCCTATGACCCTGTCTTCCTGCAGAGCGACAATCCACGGCAACCCCAGACTATGAATTTTTTCCAGCCGAGCCAGCATTTCGTGGGTATCCGGTGGGTCAGTTTCAAAGCTGCCTGTACCGTGAATAACGTGGTGTGCATAGATATCGCGTATGGCGGGGATGTGTTTTTCTTCTGCATTAACGATTTTCATCGACCAACTCCTGGTGGCATCTTTTTTCAGATTACCTGAAAGTCTGAAAGGAAGGTAAGCGCAAAAAGTTATGCTTCAATCAGGAGCTCACAATGAAATTAAGCTTGTTAATAGTAAGGGTAAAAATAATTGTGGTTAATGCTGTCAATAGCAAGTCAGGGTGATAAATAGAGAAGCTGATAAATTTTCAGGCCAATATGACCGGATGAAAAAATACTATCATTCAATTGTGAATTAATAAACCACTTTGATTTCATGGTATTATCACTGTGCCTAATGTTTATCGTGGCTGTACCTTTAATTTGACTTCATCAATGCTGCCTGTAAATTAAAATTACGTTGTCGAGTTTGTCTCATTATTTTTATAGTGATAAGAGTGGTTGCTATCAGAACTTTCTCTATTCATACCAAATAGTTACTGTGCAAACAGTTACGGAGTGTAGCTATGTTACCCAACAATAGTTTGCATCGTCACATGGCTTCGTCACGGAAAATTAATCTAAATCCAGAATGCAATCCCAAGAGTATTAGGATAATTTAGTTTAAAATACTTTTTTTGCCTAAGCATTATCTTATTACATAGCCATGAACTACGTTGAGTGATAAAATTCTCGAGTTTATGCCTCCTTTCCAAGGATTAGAGGGCGAGGCAAAGGTAGTCAATAAGACGAAAGAATTAATTGCTTCATAACCCTATTACGAAATAAGCGGCAGTGCGTCTTACATGGTCGGCAACCGTCAGGGATTGACTGTAACTTATTGAAAACGCTTATTTTTACTCTGATGTAAGATATAAGGGCAGATATGTTAAGTATGCGTCGACATGCCAACTTCATTAAACGTTTTAAGTCTGTAAGCTGTTTATTTACGGCAAGCATTCTTTTCCCGATGCCAATCTCTGCGGCGGTATCAGATTATGATGCTTTAGTTATTGAAGCACGGGGAGGTAATAGTGCACCGCTATTACGTTTCCTTGAGGATCAGGGAAAGAAAAGCGCACTAACGCCCAATCAGGTTGCCGACTGGCTGCAAGTTTCCAGTTGGGTCGATAACAACGATAAAACCACAATTGAAATCTGGCAGCAGTATCGTGGACAGATGAATATACCTGCCCGGGGCAAAGTCGCCGCTGCACGAGCGTATCGCAATCAGAAGAACTGGAATGATTCTTTAGCCGTCTGGGAAAGTGTTTTACAGGAAGAGCCTGATAACGTTGATGTTCGTACCGGCTGGATAATGACGTTGGCGGATGCTCGCTACAATCAGCAAGCCCTTACTGAAGCGAATAAATGGGCGCAGGCACATCCCGGGGCTGATTCTGATGCGCTACTTGCCTATGTCTACCATTCGCAGGGAAAAAACTGGGATGCATTGTTAGTCGCCAGCCAGGCGGATGACGTCGATCCGGGCAACAAAAATGCAAAATCCACATTGCTGTCTGCGCTGTCAGCAAACCGCGTTTCCGGGCCCGCCTTAAATATGGCAGAGGTGGTACCAACGGCAGACCCGGTGAAGCGTCGCCTTGAGCTTGATGCCGCAGCAGAAATGGTACGTTCCTCCTATACGTCCGCACGTAATGAAGAAGAACGGTTTATCGTGGCCGATAAAGCGCTGGCCCGTTATGACCAGTTGCTGGCTGCCTGGAAGGATGAACCGTCCGCGCAGAATGATGTCCGTCGGGCCAGAATTGACCGCATGGGCGCCTTGTTGGTGCGTAAGCGTACTGCCGAAGTTGTTCAGGAATATGATTCGCTGTCCGCAAGCGGTGAAGTGCCAAACTATGCTAAACGCTGGGTGGCATCAGCATGGTTGAGCGAACGCCAGCCGGAAAAAACCGAAGCGATGCTAACGAGCATCTATTATCCGAACGGACCGATTCCGGTTACGCCGCTCGGTCCTGAGGATCAACAGGATCTGTTCTACGCGCATATCGATAATGAAAACTTTGATGCGGCGAAAAAGCAGGTCGATGCGTTAATCAAAGACAGCCCGTACCTGCGACGCATCTATGGTTCGCCAACGCCGCAGCCTAACGATAACTGGCTGCTCGGACAGTCGCTGCTGACGCAATATCATATCGCAGCCAATGAACTGCCGGAGGCAGAAAAACTCGCTGAGCATCTGGCACGCACAGGCTCAGGTAACCAAGGGCTGCGCATATCCTATGCTTCTGTTCTTGAAGCCCGTGGACTGCCGCATGCGGCGGAGAAAGAGCTGAAGCTGGCGGAAGTGATTGAGCCAAGCAACCTGGAACTGGAGCGTCAGCAGGCTTATGTGGCGCTGGATCTCCAGGAGTGGAAGCAGGCCGATGAACTGACGGATGACGTTATTGCTCGCAGCCCGGATGATGAAGCGACGCTGCGCCTCGCGCGTATTCGTGATGTGCATAAAATGTCGGAAGTACGTATTAGCGGCACGCAGGGGATCTCGTCCGATAGTCCGGTCAGCGGTAAGAATGATTTCAACATCAACACGGCGATTTACAGCCCGCCAATTGACGACAACTGGCGACTGTTTACCGGATTCAACTTCGCTACCGGTGAATTTGAGGAAGGGAAGGGCATCAGCCGCGATCTGGCGGCGGGTGCAGAATGGACTTCCCGTGATTACTGGGCCGAAATGGAAGTGTCTGGCCGAAATTATGGTGATGGTCAGAAGATTGGTGGGCGTCTATCTGGCTGGCATGACTTCAATGACAACTGGCGCGTTGGCGGTTCGGCCGAGCGTCTTTCGCGCAACACGCCACTGCGCGCGCTGCGTAGCGGCGTGTATGCCAACGGCGGCGATATGTTTGTCCGCTGGTATCAAAACGAACGACGTGAATATCAACTGTCGTTTGCCGCATCACATTTCTCGGACGGTAACGATCGCATCGAATACGGGCTGAGCGGAAAAGAGCGCATGTGGACTACACCGCGCTTCACGCTGGACTTTACGCCGGGCATTGGCGGGAGCACCAACACCAAAGAAAATGTGCCGTATTACAACCCGAAGAGTGATTTTTCGGTTGTCCCTGGCCTGAGCGCGGAGCAGGTTCTTTACCGCCACTATGACACAGTGTGGACCCAGCAAGGCATAGCCGGAGTCGGCGGTTACTGGCAGCAAGGTGAAGACGCAGGCGCTATCGTCCAGGTGGGATACGGACAACGGCTGAAATGGAACAACGTCGTAGATGGCGGGGTGATGCTGGTTTGGGATAAACGCCCCTACGACGGTAAACGTGAGCGGAATATCTCCCTCGCTTTCGATTTAAATGTCAGGTTTTAAGGATTGTTCATGCTGAAAAGATGCCTGTGGCTTAGCGCATTAATCGCTGGCTGGTTGATGATTACCGCGTGCAGCAGCGCGCATAATACAACGCCTCGCTATGTTCCTCCCGCAGAGAGAACGCCGCTGACGGCGGATCATCCGTGGCCGAAGAATAGCTTTCTGGTGCTCGGCTACCATGATGTTGAGGATGGCGCCGCCGACCAGCGCTACCTCTCCGTGCGCACCAGCGCGTTGAGCGACCAGATGGCCTGGCTGCGTGATAATGGCTATAACCCGATCAGCGTGCAGCAAATTCTGGACGCCCATGACGGTAAAATTGTGTTGCCGGAAAAAGCGGTCTTACTCACCTTTGACGACGGATACAGCAGTTTTTATACCCGTGTCTGGCCGCTGCTGAAAGCCTACAACTGGCCTGCGCTCTGGGCGCCAGTGGGCAGTTGGGTTGATTCTCCAGCCAATAAAAAAGTCGATTTTGGCGGCTTGATGACGGCGCGAGATAAATTTGCCACCTGGAAGATGGTCGAGGAAATGGGCAAATCGCCGTTGGTGGAAGTGGGCGCGCACACCTGGAACTCGCATTTCGGTGCTGAGGCGAACCCGCAGGGAAGTAAAGAACCTGCGGTGGCGAACCGCCTTTTCGATAAGAAAACCGGGACTTACGAAACCGACGAACAGTACAATCGTCGCATTAATACTGATATCTCGCTGATTACCAATAAGATTAAATCGGTAACCGGGAAATCGCCGCGCGCGTGGGTATGGCCTTACGGTGCGGCTAACGGCACGACGTTAAACCTGGCCAAAGAGCATGGCTATAAGATGGCCTTTACGCTCAACGAAGGGCTGGCGAACGCCGCGTTTCTGGATGATATCCCGCGCGTACTGATCTCTGATAATCCGTCCCTCAAGCGCTTTGCCAGCCAGGTCGCTCAGGTACGTGAACCGCAAACGATGCGCGTCATGCACGTCGATCTGGATTACGTGTATGACAAAGATCCTGCCCAGCAGAAGCGAAACATCGACAAGCTGATCCAGCGCGTTTATGACATGCGCATTTCTCATGTCTTCCTGCAGGCGTACGCCGATCCTAAAGGCGACGGGAATATTCGCGAACTCTATTTCCCTAACCGTTGGCTGCCGATGCGTGCCGATCTGTTTAACTATATCTCCTGGCAGTTACAAACGCGGGCCGGGGTGACGGTGTATGCCTGGATGCCGGTACTGGCTTTCGACCTCGACGCGTCCATTCCACGCGTGACGGCATGGGATCCGAAAACAGGACGCACTGCGATCAACCGCGAGAATTATGTGCGTCTGTCTCCCTGGGACAGCGAAGCGCGTAAACGCATTACTGATATCTATGAAGATCTGGCAAAGCACGCCAGTTTCAAAGGGATTTTGTTCCACGACGATGCTTTCCTGACGGACTTTGAAGATGCGTCACCGGAGGCGTTAGCCGCCTACCGCGCCGCAGGTCTTCCGGGAAGTATTGAGCAAATCCGTAGCAACCCTCAGACCTTCGAGCGCTGGACGCGCTTGAAAAGTAAGATGTTGATCGACTTTACTAAGCAGCTGACGCAATCGGTACGCAATATTCGCGGTCCACAGGTAAAAACCGCGCGTAATATTTACGCCTTACCAGTGCTGGAGCCTGAAAGTGAAGCCTGGTTTGCACAAAACCTGAATGATTTCCTCAATACCTATGACTGGACGGCGCCGATGGCGATGCCATTCATGGAACAGATCCCGGCTAATGATGCCAACGCCTGGCTCGACAGATTAGTGAATGCCGTTGCACAAACGCCCGGCGCGCTGGACAAAACCGTGTTTGAACTGCAGGCACGAGACTGGCGCAAATCCGGGGACGAAGCAGAAATCAGTGGAAAACAAATAGCTGAATGGATGCGCCAGCTGAAACTTAGTGGTGCAGGTAACTACGGCTATTATCCGGATGATTTCATCAGCGACAAACCTGAGATGTCAGAGATTCGCTCGACGTTCTCCTCATACTGGTACCCGCAAAAATGACCGATCGCATTATTGCTTTCCTGATACTTTGCCTGATGTTCAGCCTACCTTTTGGCGTGGCTGTCATCTTTACAGGTGAAGTCATGTTGAACTTCGTCTTCTTCTGGCCTTTATTCATGTCTGCATTATGGATAAGCGGCGGGGTCTATTTCTGGTTTTATCGTGAGCGTCACTGGAAATGGGGAGACGATACACCGCCACCGACGCTGGAGGGAAATCCGCTGGTTTCCATTCTGATCCCCTGTTTTAACGAAGGGATTAACGCGCGTGAAACCATTGAGGCTGCACTGGCACAGCGATATAAGAATATCGAAGTGATTGCCATCAACGATGGTTCGACGGATGACACGCACGACGTACTGGAACAACTGGCAGTGGAATACCCCAGCCTGCGCGTCATTCATCTGGCTGAAAACCAGGGTAAAGCACTGGCGCTCAAGACCGGTGCGGCCGCAGCGCGCAGTGATTACCTGGTGTGCATTGATGGCGATGCGTTACTGGATCGCGATGCCGTGGCGTATCTGGTGGCGCCGCTGATCCAGTTCCCGCGCGTTGGTGCGGTGACGGGGAACCCGCGTATTCGAACCCGCTCTACGTTAATCGGTCGTGTGCAGGTCGGTGAGTTCTCTTCCATTATCGGCTTGATTAAGCGCACTCAGCGAGTCTATGGGCAGATCTTTACCGTTTCCGGCGTCGTTGCGGCGTTTCGTCGTCGCGCACTGGCCGAGGTCGGTTACTGGAGCCCGGACATGATCACCGAAGATATCGATATCAGTTGGAAGCTGCAGTTGCGCCACTGGTCGGTATTCTTTGAGCCGCGCGCGCTGTGCTGGATCCTGATGCCTGAAACGTTAAAAGGGCTGTGGAAGCAGCGCCTGCGCTGGGCGCAAGGTGGGGCGGAGGTATTTATCGTTAACATGCGTCGTCTGTGGTCGTGGGAGTTCCGCCGCATGTGGCCGCTGTTTTTCGAATTCTGTTTTTCTACCGCCTGGTCGTTTGCCTATGCGATCAGTATCGTACTGTTCCTGCTGGGACTGATGATTCCGATGCCGGACTCGTTGTATGTACAACATCTGTTCCCGCCAGCCTTTACCGGACTTATTCTCGGTGTGGTCTGCTTAATACAGTTTGCAGTGAGCCTGATGATTGAACGACGCTATGAAAAAGGCATTGGCGCCTCGTTGTTCTGGATTATCTGGTTCCCGGTGGTGTACTGGATGCTAAGCCTGTTCACTACGCTGGTGGCTTTCCCGAAAGTGATGCTTAAACGCAAACGCGGCAGGGCGCGCTGGGTGAGTCCTGATCGTGGAATTGGGAGGATCGAATCATGAGCCAGCCACTGATCTTTACGGAACGGCGTTTACTGCCGCGCATCATCGACGTGCTGTTGACGGTCATCGCCTGGGTTGGTTTTTTATACCTGATCTATAAAGGGCTAATCACGGCCCTGGCGCATTCACCGTATATGGGCGTGCGTCCCTTTTTCACCACGCTGGATACGGTCACGTTTTATATCCTTGTCGCGCTGGTCAACGGACTGGTGCTGATCGGCTGGGCGAAATACAACCAGTTTCGCTTTCGGGTGGAGCGTCGCAGCCGTAGACCAGGACTGGAACACCATGAGCTGGCAGAAAGTTTACGCATTACCCGTGAACTGGTTACGGAGTTGAACAAAGCGAGGGTGCTGACGGTCCATCATCATGAGAATGGCGAAATCAGTCATATCGATGTGGACAAGCACATCGCCGATAACCGCCTGCCGCCGCCGACGCCTGCAATGCTGGAATATTTGCCGCCGGAGCGGGAGCCATCGTTACAGAAAGGGACTGAGTGATATTTCTGCTACCCGCCACTTCCTTCAGACTCGCATCGGTCTATGATTAGACTCAGACAATAAAAAATGCGAGGCAATGTCGTGGAAAAGGAACTACTTGATGCAGGCTACCGGGCCTATACCGGCGAGAAGATTGACGTCTACTTCAATACGGCGATATGTCAGCATTCAGGGAATTGCGTGCGGGGAAGCGCGAAGCTTTTCAATCTGAAACGCAAACCCTGGATAATCCCCGATGAAGTGGATGTCGCGACGGTGATTAAGGTCATCGATACCTGTCCAAGCGGTGCGCTGAAATATCGCCAGAAATAAGTGAGGGAATCATGGAAATTCTTGCAGGCCACAACAAATTTTATGTCAACGATGCCGAAGGCAATCAGGTTGCCGAGATTGTCTTTGTGCCGACGGGCGAGCATCTGAGCATCATTGAACATACCGATGTTGACCCCAGTCTGAAAGGTCAGGGTGTCGGCAAACAACTAGTGGCGAAGGTAGTGGAGAAAATGCGCGCTGAAAACCGCAAAGTTATTCCGCTGTGCCCGTTTGCCAAACATGAATTTGATAAAACCCGCGAGTACGACGATATTCGCGCCTGACGTCTGATTTTCGCCGGATAGACTTATCCGGCATATCACTCCCGATGCAGCAAATCCTGATAAATGCCCGTCAGTACCCCTTGCGGGCCAAACTCTTTTTTAATCCACTGGGTTACTCGACCGGTTGCCGAATGCTGGGTCGCCAGCAGCATCCGTGAATCCTGACGTGGGTTGTGGATCTGTCGCGTGACCAGCAGCGACTTTTCCATCGCTTCGCGCACCATATAGTCCGGTAAAAAACCGATGCCTTCGCCCAGAATTTGGCACTGACATTTGGTATTAAAATCGGGAACCAGAATCGACTCCTGACCGTGTAACAGCCACCCGACCTTTTTGTTAATGGTGTGGGCGGTGTCTTCCACCATAATGTTCGGATACAAACGCAGCTGGCTCTCAGAAATCGGTTCAGGCATGAAAGCCAAGGGATGATCCGGGGCAATGGCAAACGACCAGCGAATAGCGCCGATCTCGGTATAATCAATCCCGCCGCCGTCCAGTAACGTATCGGGTGCGCCAATGGCAATATTGGCAAGGTTGTTGATGATCGAATCCCAGACGCCGTTATACACCTCGGTGGTGACGGTTATCTGGCAGGTAGGGAACTGTTTCTTGAGTACCTGCAGCAGTCGTGCCGTATGCTGTGGGGTGTACAACAACTGGTTAATACAGATGCGCACCCGGGCTTCAATGCCCTGAGCGATGGTATCAATGCTGCGCTTAATCGCGTGGAAATCGTTGAGCAGGTCGGTGGCCTTGCGAAACAGATAGCGGCCAGATTCAGTCAACTCAATGCTACGGGTGCTACGCGTAAACAGCACCACATCAAGCCCCACCTCCATGCGTTTAATGGTATAGCTAATTGCTGATGTGGTTAAGCCTAGCTCCTCCGCAGCTTTGCTGAAGCTGCTGTAGCGGGCAGCCATAGTAAATGCCAGCAGATTTTCCTCGGTAAAAATGGAATTCATCTTTTCTCCCTTCAGGCAACCAACACGCCCCGCCACATAATGATTGTTGAATGTATTTGTAATCCTTATACAGAGCAATCAGTTTTGAACAGAATTTAACACTAGTTTTACATTTGATTTGAAGGTAATCACACTTCTGCATATTAATTGCAGGCCGCTATCCGTGCAGCATACCGCCTGATTTACCGGACTAGTAATGAGTGGCAAAAAACGCCCCAGCCATAAGGGAAAGATTGCACTACAGCACGGTTTCCTCTCATTGTTAAATTTTATTCAATAATTGCCACGCTTACGATGAATGAAATTTAAGCGGATGTTATTCTCTACACTCTGTTGCTATTCTCAGCTTATCGGATATTTAAAAAGTCTAAAAAACTGCAGGAGAGCAATTATGTCAGAGAAAGAACTCATTACTGAATTTCTGCTGGCGGCAGAGCAAGGTAATGCCGATGGATTAAAATCCTGTCTGGCAAAAAATGTGGATATTAATGCCACGAACCGCCAGGGACGTACCGCCATTATTATTGCCAGCCTGAATAAGCATTATGACTGTGTTTCTTTACTGATTGCCGCCGGTGCCGATATTAATAAACAGGACCAAACCTGTTTTAATCCTTTCCTGATTAGCTGCCTGACTGACGATTTAACGCTGCTGCGTACCGTATTGCCTGCTAACCCCGACCTTAACTGCCTGAGTCGTTTTGGCGGCGTAGGCATTACGCCAGCCAGTGAAAAAGGACATGTGGAGATTGTGCGCGAACTACTGCTGCGTACTGATATCAATGTCAACCATACCAACTTTGTTGGCTGGACGCCGCTTCTGGAAGCCATTGTGCTTAATGACGGCGGCGCGAAACAGCAGGAGATCGTCAAGCTGCTGCTCGATCATGGCGCGAATCCACATATGACGGATAAATATGGTAAAACCCCGCTGGAACTGGCGCGCGAGAAAGGTTATCACGAAATTGCCGAGCTGCTGATTGCTGCCGGAGCCTGACAGAGGAGCGCCGCTATCGCTACGCCATCACGGCGATGCGTACAGGCGCTAACCGCAGATAGCGCGTTTCTCGCTTTCCGGGGAACGGGGCAAGTTGAACAGGTTTTTTCCCGCGCGGTGAACCTGTTGATACCTGACCAGCAGCGACTGTTGACGTTGCTGAGTGAAGGTTGTGATAACGCGCCTAATAGCTGTCGGCTGGCGCTGACGCATTGCGCGGACCTGTTTCTCCCCGGTGAGCAGGTCAGATTTACCGAGTCGGGGATAGCCGTTGGCAAAGATAAATGGATAGAGACCTCTGGTTGCCTGCCGTGGCGCATACCACAGTGGACGCCAGATGCAGTAACCCTCGCCGCAGTCCGCTGGCAGCGCTGGGAAGAGGTAATCCGCCAACAGTTAAACAGCGACGACACATTATTTTTGTATCAGGGGGACAACCCGTTTTATCAGGAAATCACCCGTCAATTACTCAACCGCCGACAAACACTAATAGCGGCGCTATATACGGGAGTAAATATTTCTACAGCGGCCAGCCATTTAATTGGTCTGGGAATTGGCCTGACGCCATCATCCGATGATTATTTAGTGGGCTTAAGTGCCATTTTATTAATCCCAGGACATCCGCTGGAGAAATATCGTGGAGATTTTTTAGCGGCATTACAATGCGCCGGAAATAATACGACGCTACTTAGCAAAATAACGCTCGAAGAAGCTTTGCATCAACGTTATCGGGAAAGCGTCGTGCGGCTGCTGCAACATATTATTACTGAGCAACAACCCGTTTCTACGCAATATATTACTGACATTAAAAATATCGGCTCAAGTTCTGGCTGCGACATGCTGTATGGCATGGCGGACGCCTGCGCCCTGAGCCACAGGTCCGGAGGGAATTATGTCGATCAGGATAGTTGTTAAAAAGAACACGTATTTTGATTCCGTTTCACTGATGTCTATCTCCACACGTGCAAATAAGCTCGATGGCGTTGAGCAGGCATTCGTGGCGATGGCCACGGAAATGAACAAGGGTGTGCTGAAGAATCTCGACCTGCTGACGCCTGAACTGGAAGAGGCAAAAAGTGGCGATCTGATGATTGTCATTAAAGGCGCAAGCGAGGCGGCGAACGACCAGACACTGGTGGCAATTGAAGATCTGTTTACGCATAAAGAGCAGGGCGGCCAGCATGAAGCGCGCTATGCCACGCTTGCTAGTGCCAAGAAGCATGTGCCTGACAGTAACCTGGCGGTGATCTCGGTCAATGGTCTGTTTGCGGCGCGTGAAGCGCGTCAGGCGCTGCAAAATAACCTCAACGTGATGCTGTTCTCGGACAACGTTTCTCTTGAGGATGAACTGGCGCTAAAACAGCTGGCGCACGAAAAAGGGCTGTTGATGATGGGGCCAGACTGCGGGACCGCCATTATTAACGGCGCGGCGCTGTGCTTTGGCAACGCGGTACGTCGCGGCAACATTGGGATTGTTGGTGCGTCCGGTACCGGTAGCCAGGAACTGAGCGTACGTATTCACGAGTTTGGCGGCGGGATTTCCCAACTGATTGGCACCGGTGGTCGCGATCTAAGTGAGAAGATTGGCGGCCTGATGATGCTTGATGCGATTGGCATGCTGGAAGCCGATCCGCAAACCGAAATCATTGCGCTTATCTCTAAACCACCTGCCCCAGCGGTGGCGCGCAAGGTGCTGGAACGTGCGCGCGCCTGCCAAAAGCCAGTCGTGGTGTGCTTCCTCGGACGCGAAGCCGCGCCTGCGGATGAAAAAGGTCTGCAGTTTGCACGCGGTACCAAAGAGGCGGCGCTGAAAGCGGTGCTGCTGACCGGCGTGAAAAAAGAGAGCCTGGACCTGCATCCGCTCAACTGGCCGCTGATTGAAGAGGTCCGCGCCCGTCTGACCCCGCAGCAAAAGTATATCCGTGGCTTGTTCTGCGGCGGCACGTTGTGTGATGAGGCGATGTTTGCCGCCATGGAAAAACACGCGCAGGTTTACAGCAACATTCATCCGGATCCGGCGTTTCGCCTGAAAGATCTCAACCGCAGCGTGGCGCATACCTTCCTTGATTTCGGTGATGACGATTTTACCAACGGTAAACCACACCCGATGATCGATCCCACCAACCGTATTAGTCGTCTGTTGCAGGAGGCGCGCGATCCTGAAGTGGGCGTGATCGTGATGGACTTCGTGCTTGGATTTGGATCGCATGAAGATCCGGTCGGGGTGATGCTGGACGCGATCGTTGAAGCCAAAGCGATCGCCTCCGCAGAGGGGCGTCCGCTGGAAATCCTCGGCTATGTGCTGGGAACCGATCTCGATACGCCGTCGCTGGAAAAACAGTGCCAGATGCTGACCGATGCCGGGGTTATCTGGGCGAGCAGTAGTACCAACACCGGATTGCTGGCGCGTGAATTTATTTGTAAAGGGGAGGAAGCCTGATGAGCCAGACACTGTTTAACCAGCCGCTGAACGTGATTAACGTCGGCATCGCGATGTTCAGCGATGACCTGAAAAAACAGAATGTGCCCGTGACTCAACTCGACTGGACGCCGCCGGGCCAGGGCAATATGCAGGTCGTGGCCGCGCTGGATGACATTGCTGATTCGCCGCTGGCGGACAAAATCGCAGCCGCTAACCTGCAGGCGCTGGAGCGCATCATCCAGTCGCATCCGGTGCTGATTGGTTATGACCAGGCTATCAACGTGGTGCCGGGGATGACCCGCAACACCATTTTGCACGCCGGGCCACCGATCCGCTGGGAAAAAATGTGCGGCGCGATGAAGGGCGCGGTAACCGGGGCGCTGGTGTTTGAAGGGCTGGCGAAAGATCTGGATGAAGCTGCCGAACTGGCCGCCTCGGGTGAAATCATCTTCTCACCGTGCCACGAGCATGACTGTGTTGGCTCGATGGCGGGGGTGACGTCGGCGTCGATGTTTATGCACATCGTGGAGAACAAAACCTACGGCAACCGCGCATATACCAATATGAGCGAGCAGATGGCGAAGATCCTGCGCATGGGGGCGAACGATCAGAGCGTTATCGATCGACTGAACTGGATGCGCGATGTGATGGGACCGATGCTGCGTGATGCCATGAAGTTGGCGGGTGAAATCGATCTGCGTCTGATGCTGGCGCAGGCGTTGCACATGGGCGATGAGTGCCATAACCGTAACAACGCCGGGACGGCGCTACTGATTCAGGCGCTAACGCCGTGGATAATCCAGACCGGTTATCCGGTTGAGCAGCAGCGTGAAGTATTCGAGTTCGTCCTCAGCAGCGATTACTTCTCCGGGCCGACCTGGATGGCGATGTGTAAAGCCGCGATGGATGCCGCACACGGCATTGAATACAGCACCGTGGTCACGACGATGGCGCGTAACGGCGTCGAGTTCGGTCTGCGCGTCAGCGGGTTGCCGGGGCAATGGTTTACCGGCCCGGCGCAGCAGGTGATTGGTCCAATGTTCGCGGGCTATAAGCCGGAAGATTCCGGGCGTGATATCGGCGATAGCGCGATTACCGAAACCTATGGCATTGGCGGTTTTGCCATGGCGACGGCGCCTGCCATTGTGGCGCTGGTCGGCGGTACAGTCGAGGAGGCGGTCGATTTCTCTCGCCAGATGCGCGAAATCACCCTCGGTGAAAACCCCAACGTTACCATTCCGCTGCTCGGTTTCATGGGGGTACCGACCGCTATCGACATTACGCGCGTGGGCAGCACCGGCATTTTGCCAGTGATCAACACCGCCATTGCGCACAAAGATGCGGGGATCGGCATGATCGGTGCCGGAATCGTTCACCCGCCGTTCGCCTGTTTTGAAAAGGCGATCCTCAACTGGCGTGACCGCTACTGCTAATAACAACAACCGGGGCTAACGGCGTTAGCCCCACAGTAGCAAAGCGTTAAACGTTGCTTACCTGCAGGGCTGGGCGATCTCCGCGATCGCAAACGATGCTTAACCTGTTAAGGATATTCCATGAACAGCATAAAACTAGAATGGAAACGTGGTGACTGGGCGGCTTACTTCGGGCTGATGACCAACAACCTGACGAACCTGCTGACAATGATGGGGCTGCTCATTTTTGTCGTCGGGATCCCTACCGAAATTGTCTATGGTCGCATTGCGCCTGCCTTTGGTCTGGCGGTGCTGGTGGCCAGCGTCTGCTACGCCTGGTTTGGCCTGCAAATGGCAAAACACACCGGACGTAATGACGTAACGGCGCTGCCGTCCGGTCCCAGCGCACCGTCGATCTTTACCGTGACCTTCCTGGTGCTGATGCCGGTTTATCAGCAAACCAAAGATGCCAACTTCGCCATCCAGATAGCGCTGGTGTGGTGCTTTGTGGAAGCATTAATCCTGGTGGGCGGCTCCTTCCTTGGCGAGACCATCCGCAAGATGATCCCACGAACGGTACTGCTCTCTTGTTTATCCGGCCTGGGCCTGCTGTTGTTGGCGATGAACCCAATGCTGCAGGCATTTGAAGCGCCAACCGTTTCTTTCATCGTCCTGCTGCTGATCTTTATTAACTGGTTCGGTAAGAAGCCAATTTTTGCCCGCATTCCTACTGGTTTGCTGTTACTGATTGCCGGTACGGCACTGGCGTGGATCTCGGGTTTGCAAAGCCCGGAGGCGATTAAAGCGTCGATGTCTTCTTTTGGCTTTAACCCGCCGGAAATTCATGTCGACAGCTTCTTGCAAGGGCTGCCGCACGCGCTGCCGTATCTGGCGTCTGCGGTTCCGCTGGGTCTGGCGAACTACATTTTTGACCTCGAAAACATTGAAAGTGCACACGCTGCGGGCGATGAGTACAACACCCGTAAAGTCATGATGGCGAACGGTTTTGCCTCCATGCTCGGCTGCATGCTCGGTAACCCGTTCCCGGTGACCGTATATGTTGGGCATGCGGGCTGGAAAGCGATGGGCGCCAGCATCGGCTATACCCTCGCTTCAGGCATCACCATGTTCCTGGTGCCGCTGTTTGGGCTGGGCGCGTTTATGCTCGCCATTATTCCGATGACCGCGATAGTGCCAATTTTGGTGTTTATCGGCGTGGTGACCGCCAACCAGGTGGTGCGAGAAACGCCCAAAGTCGAGGTTCCCGTTATCTTCATCTGCCTGTTCCCGTGGATCGCTAACTGGGCGCTAACCATCGTTAATAGCGTGATGGGTGCGGCCGGTACGTCAGCCGGAAAACTGGGTAGCGACCTGCTGCACAGCAAAGGCGTCTATTACGACGGGCTGGTGCATCTTGGAAGCGGCGCGCCGCTGGCCAGCATGCTGTGGGGCTGTGTCGCCATCTTCGCCATTATGAATAAGCCGTTGCGTGGGGCGATTGCCGCTGCCTTTGGCGCCCTGCTGTCGCTGTTTGGTGTGATCCACTCCTCGGCGGTCGGCTTTGCAGAGGGCAGTTCGATGATGTTTGTGCTGGCCTACCTGATGATGAGCGGCATGTTTGTCCTTAAGCACGTGCTCGACAGTCGTGAAGCGGTGACTGCACCTGAGCAACAACCGACGAAATCCACCTGAATCGTCTGCAAGCGGAAGATAACACTATGAAAGAACTTGTGGTCGTTGCCATTGGCGGCAACAGCATTATCAAAGATAACGCCAGCCAGTCGATTGAGCACCAGGCTGAAGCGGTGAAAGCAGTTGCGGACACGGTGCTGGAAATGTTGGCCTCGGACTACAACATTGTGCTGACTCACGGGAACGGACCGCAGGTGGGACTGGATCTGCGGCGGGCGGAAATCGCACACGAGCGTGAAGGGTTGCCACTCACCCCGCTGGCAAACTGCGTTGCCGATACGCAGGGCGGTATTGGTTATCTGATCCAACAGGCGCTGAATAACCGTCTGGCGCGGCGCGGTGAGCAGAAGGCAGTTACGGTGGTCACGCAGGTGGAGGTCGACAAAAACGATCCGGGCTTCGCGAATCCAACCAAACCTATCGGCGCGTTCTTTAGCGCAGCCCAGCGCGATGAACTACAGCGGGTCAATCCGGGCTGGCGATTTGTGGAGGATTCCGGGCGCGGCTACCGTCGGGTGGTCGCTTCGCCAGAGCCGAAGCGCATCGTCGAAGCCGAGGCGATTAAGGCACTGACCCAGCAAGGCTTTGTGGTGATTGGCGCGGGCGGCGGCGGGATCCCTGTGGTGCGTGGTGAGCAAGGTGATTACCAGAGCGTGGACGCGGTGATTGATAAAGATCTTTCCACCGCGCTGCTGGCCCAGGAGATCCGCGCCGACATTCTGGTGATCACCACCGGTGTTGAGAAAGTGTGTATTCACTTTGGCAAACCTGAGCAGCAGGCGCTGGATACGGTGGATGTCGCCACGATGACCCGCTACATGCAGGAAGGACATTTCCCGCCGGGCAGCATGCTGCCGAAGATCGTTGCCAGTCTGGCGTTCCTGGCGCGCGGAGGTAAGCGGGTAATCATCACCACGCCGGAATGTCTGCCCGCCGCAATCCGCGGTGAAACGGGTACCCACATTGTCCATTCCTGAGAGGAGATGCGAATGAAAGAAAGTAACAGCCGCCGCGAATTTTTAAGCCAGAGCGGAAAAATGGTGACCGCTGCCGCGCTGTTTGGCGCAGTGGCTCCGGTCGCGTATGCTGCTAATCCTGTCGGGAACACCTGCGGGTCGAAGAGCACGATGACGATTAACGATAAACACTATTACCTGGACAACGTTCTGCTGGAAACGGGGTTTGATTACGAAAACGCGGTGGTGGTACATACCCGTACCGCACTGCAAACTGTTGAAATCCAGGACGGGAAAATTGTTGCGCTGCGTGAGAATAAGCAGCATCCGGATGCGACGCTGCCGCACTACGATGCGGGTGGCAAGCTGATGCTGCCCGCCATGCGCGATATGCACATCCACCTGGATAAAACCTTTTATGGTGGTCCGTGGCGCTCACTGAACCGTCCGGCTGGTACCACTATTCAGGATATGATCCGCCTGGAACAAAAGCTGCTGCCTGAACTCCAGCCATACACCCAGGAGCGCGCGGAAAAGCTTATCGATTTGCTGCAATCTAAAGGTACCTCGATTGCCCGTAGCCACTGCAACATAGAACCGGTTTCCGGGCTGAAAAACCTGGAAAACCTGCAGGCGGTGTTGGCGCGTCGCCAGCCGGGTTTTGCCTGTGAAATTGTGGCGTTTCCACAGCATGGCTTGCTGTTATCAAAATCTGAACCGCTGATGCGTGAAGCTATGCAGGCGGGGGCGCATTACGTCGGTGGTCTGGACCCAACCAGCGTCGACGGGGCGATGGAAAAATCCCTCGACACCATGTTCCAGATTGCGCTGGATTACGATAAAGGCGTGGATATTCATCTGCACGAAACCAGCCCGGCGGGCGTGGCGGCGGTGAATTACATGGTGGAAACGGTAGAGAAAACGCCGCAGTTGAAGGGCAAACTGACCATCAGCCACGCTTTCGCGCTGGCAACGCTGAACGAGCAGCAGGTTGACGCGCTGGCGACCCGTATGGCGGCGCAGCAGATTACCATTGCCTCGACGGTGCCGATTGGCACATTGCATATGCCGCTCAAACAGCTGCGTGACAAAGGCGTGGAGGTGATTACCGGGACCGACAGCGTGATTGACCACTGGTCGCCGTACGGGCTGGGAGACATGCTGGAGAAGGCGAATCTGTACGCGCAGCTCTATATTCGCCCGAACGAGCTTAACCTGTCGCGCGCGCTGTTTCTTGCCACCGGCGATGTGCTGCCGCTAAACGATAAAGGTGAACGCGTGTGGCCGAAAGCGAAGGATGAAGCCAGCTTTGTGCTGGTGGATGCCTCCTGTTCGGCGGAAGCGGTTGCCCGCATCTCCCCTCGCACCGCGACCTTCCATAAAGGGCAACTGGTGTGGGGGAATGTCGCCAGCTAATCTGGATTTACGCGCAGCGGCAATCGCTGCTGCGCGCTCCGCTCGTTAACCAACGATCCCCATATAGCCGTGAATCCCCATATATAAGCCGACCATGGCGATGAGCGCGCTGGAAAAATAGGGCGCTTTGCGTGCCAGCGTATTAAATCCACTCCAGCGTTTGGCCGCCTGCTGTACGCTGATTGCTGCACCCACTCCCACCGTCACCAACGTCAACGCCAGTCCGAGGCTGAAGCACAGCACCATAGTCGCGCCCAGCGTGAAGGCTTTGAGCTGGATGCAAATCAGCAGCACCGTAATGGCGGCAGGGCAGGGGATTAACCCGCCGGTCAGACCAAACAGTAATATTTGGCCGTTAGTGACCTCTTTACCGGCAAAGCGGCGCTGAATGTCGGTGGCATGCGCCCGTTCGTGGGCATCCTGATACTCTTTTGAACCCTCGCTCAGCCCTGCCAGCGCGGCATGGTCATGATCGTGGTGATGGTGGTGATGATCATCATCGTGGTCATGATGATGGTGGTGGTGATGATGATGATCGTCATGATCATGGTGATGCTCGTGATGCGTCCGGGCCAGCCAGTTCTGCTCTCCCTGCCAGGTGCGCCAGAACATCCAGAATGCAGTGCCGAGAATAATAATCGCCGAGACAAACTGCAGCCATGGCTCAACGGCCTGGGCGGTAAACGCTTTGCTGATATACATCCCGCCGAGCGCGATCAACCACACCACTGCGGTATGCGACAGCGTTGCCGCCAACCCCAGCATCACTGCCTGTTTGATGGTGCCTTTAATGGCAATAATAAAAGCCGCCATCATCGTTTTCGAATGCCCCGGTTCCAGACCGTGTAACACACCCAATAAAATCGCGCTGGGAATGAAAAACCAGGCGTTGCCTTGCTGAAGAAGCGTAGAAAACTCACCCATGAGAATGATTCTTAGTTGTTTAATTTCGCCTGATTCTACTCCCCCCCAGTATTAAATACTACCCCCCAGTAGAATGTCGATGGTATTGTCGCTACAGCCAGACGTTAAATAGGTAAAGTTATGTCACATACGATCCGCGACAAACAAAAGCTGAAAGCCCGAACCAGCAAGATTCAGGGGCAGGTAGCGGCGTTGAAAACCATGCTGGATGAACCGCATGAATGCGCGGCGGTATTGCAGCAAATAGCGGCGATCCGCGGGGCGGTAAACGGATTAATGCGTGAGGTGATTAAAGGTCATCTGACCGAGCACATCGTGCATCAGGGCGATGAAATAAAGCGCGAAGAAGATTTGGACGTGGTGTTGAAGGTACTGGATTCGTACATCAAATAAGTCAGTTTAACGGCTCATCCACGTACTGGAATGAGCCGTTAACTACACGTTCTAGCCAAAAAACATCACAGATACACACAGCAGACCGACAATCAGGGTGATTAAATTACCCACTGAACGGTACGGCTTCAACGCCGGTATCAGATAAGTGGAGAGAGTCGGCATGATAAACAAAATCATGGCAATCAATGGCCCGCTAATGGCGTAAATCATTGAAATCGCATTAGGGTTAATGCAGCAGATGATAAACGTAATGGCCGACACTAACATGATGGACAGGGCGCGGTTAAAGGCCCGGCTTTTCTTCACGCCCACCTGATGCAGCGACGTTTTTACCACTTCCGTTGCCCCTTCAATCACGCCAAAGTAGGTGCCGAGGAACGATTTTGACATCGCCACGACGGCGACGATAATCCCGGAAATTGACAGCCATGCCGGTGCGTTTGGCATCATCGATAACGCTGACAGAATGGTCACGCCTTCATTTTTCGCGTCTTCGATATAGTTTGTCGGAATCGAAAGCAAACAGCTGAAGACGAAAAACAGTACGCTCAGGCAGATGATGATGTAGGCGACCTTCATGATTTTTTTGCATTTACCCATGGCCTGCTCGCCGTATTTCTCACGTCGGTCAATAGCGAACGTAGAGATAATTGGCGTATGGCTAAAAGCGAAAACCATCACGGGAATAGAGATCCAAACCTGATGAAGCGTGTGCTGATCGAAAGACATCTGGCCGGTGAGTAGCGTTGGCTGCCAGCTTCCGGTCAGGTAAAGCGAAAGGAACAAAAAGTAAGCAATCAGTGGGAATACCAGAAAGCCCATAACCCGAATGGTGGCTTGTCGGCCCATCAGAAAAATCAGGTTCAGCACCAGCACCACACCGAGACTGACCAGCATACGAACACGCAAATCGATAGTGATATGTTTTGCCAACTGTTCAGTGAGTGAATTGGTTATCGCCACGGCGTAGATCAGCACGACCACAAAGAAGGCAATAAAATAGAGGGTGGTGATCAGGTTGCCAATCTTCTTGCCGTAGTAATGGGTGACTGCACCGGTGATGCCTTCGCCAGCAGACGTTTTTGACGACAGGATAAACTGGCACAGCGCCTTGTGTGGCCAGTAGGTTAAAGGCCAGGCCACGAGGGCGGTGATAAACAGCACTACCGCGCCTGCTGAACCCAGCTGTATGGGGAGGAAGAGGGTTCCTGCACCGACGGCAGTCCCATATAGTGCGAAGCTCCAGAGAGTCTCTTCTTTTGACCAAATTTTCGACATTATTTGAACGTATCAACTATAAAATAAACAAAAAGAAGCGCAATTTACCACAAATGAGAGGGGCTGGGGGAAGTGTGAACAAGTGGGCTGGTGAATGGATAAATAGTCGGAATCAAGATAATTCCGACTATTTATTGAATTATCAGGCAGTAACACGCTGCTGGCGGCGCTTCATAACGCGCTCGCGTAATGTGTCATACGCCCAGTTATAGAGCATGGTGTACGGCAGGAAGAACAGGAAGAAACCTATTTCCAACGTGAATGCCTGAAGCAGGCTGACGTTCAGCACATAGGCCACGATGCTCACCCCGATCACAATAAACCCGCTCTCGAAGCCTAAGGCGTGAAAGGCGCGAACTTTCGCCGTACGTTTTACCCGATGCGACGGCCATAAGCGGTCAAACAGGGCGTTATAAATGATATTCCAGATCATCGCCGTGGTAGCCAGAATAATTGTCAGCCCGCCCATTTCCAGCACCGAGCGCTGCATCAGCCACGCGGTGGTTGGCGCAAGGATTGCGGTGGCAATGCCTTCAAAACAAACGGCGTGAAAAATACGCTCCACTAGTGAGCGGCGCTGGACTGTATCGTGTTGCATAACCTAAAACCTTCTTTGATGCCCGGATAACGGAATGGTGGCAATTTTATCGTTTTATGTGATATCTAAAAGATAGTATCCATCGATAAAGTAGATAGTTCATGCGTTACTCTCCTGAAGCATTAACGGCATTTGTAGAGACCGTTTCCTGCGGCTCATTTTCTGCCGCGGCCCGACGACTGCGTAAAAGCCAGTCCACCATCAGTACGGCTATTGCGCATCTGGAAGCCGATCTTGGTTTTGCGCTGTTTGACCGATCGTCCCGTCAGCCAACGCTGACCGAAGAAGGTAAGCGGGTGCTGGGATATGTGCAGGCAATTTTGACGGCCAGCGAACGTCTCGATGAGGCGGCTATCTCGCTGTCGGGTGAAACGGAAGCGCGCCTGACCTTCGTACTTTCGGACACGCTGCACCCGGATGTGCTGGAAGAATTAATGGTGCAGTTTGACCGCAAGTTTCCGCATACCGAGTTTGAATGTCTGATTGGTGAAGATGAAGACGTGATCGATCTGCTGCAAAAAGGGCGCGCGCAGGTCGGGTTGATTGAGGCAAGAGAGGATTATCCGACCGACATGGGCGTGACGCGGCTGCCGATGCAAACCTGGATGGGGTTATACGTTGCGGCCTCACATCCGCTGGCGAGTCAGGAAAAACTACAATGGGAACAACTCCACACCTGGCGTGAACTGCGTTTGAATACCTATCTGGAAAGCGGCAGTAACGTGGCACGTGGCCCCGTCTGGTCGGCGCCTAACTATTTGCTGTTATTGAGTATGGCGGTTCAGGGATTCGGTTGGTGCGCGCTCCCTTGTGCGCTGGTGGAGGAGTTTGCAGCGGAAAAACCGCTGGTTCAACTACAGGTGCCCGGTTGGCCAAAGGCTATCTCTATCGATCTGTTGTGGAATAAGAAATCACCGCCTGGCGTGGCGGGAAGTTGGCTGCGCGACCATTTACAGCAGAGTGGCGTTCAGATGACCAATAAATGATACGAATTTCCTTTGTGATAAAAATCACCATTTTTAAACAACTTTGATAACTACTTTTAACAATCATCTACTATTGCGGTGTTATTTTGCGCTGAGGTAGTGATGAAAGAGGTTGTGATAGTCGGGGCGTTAAGAACACCGATCGGCTGCTTCCAGGGGACGCTGGCGCGCCACTCTGCCGTTGAGTTAGGCAGTATGGTGGTCAAGGCGTTGCTGGAACGCACGGGTGTAGATGTTCACGCCGTGGATGAAGTGATCCTCGGGCAGGTGCTTACCGCAGGTGCCGGGCAGAACCCAGCCCGTCAGTCCGCCATCAATGGTGGACTGCCTAATACCGTTTCCGCCATCACCATTAACGATGTTTGCGGTTCGGGGCTGAAAGCACTGCATCTGGCGACCCAGGCTATCCAGTGCGGTGAAGCCGACATTGTGATTGCCGGTGGGCAGGAGAATATGAGCCGTGCACCGCATGTTCTGACCGATAGTCGCACCGGCGCGCAGTTAGGCAATAGTCAACTGGTCGACAGCCTGGTGCATGACGGTCTGTGGGATGCTTTCAACGATTATCATATGGGCGTCACTGCGGAAAACCTGGCGCGGGAATATGGCATTAGCCGTGAATTACAGGATGCCTACGCGCTGCATTCGCAGCACAAGGCGCGGATGGCCATCGACGCCGGACGCTTTAAAGATGAAATCGTGCCGGTGGTGACCCAGCGTAACGGGCAATCATTCGTGGTGGATACCGACGAACAACCGCGCACCGATGCCAGCGCAGAAGGGCTGGCGCGTCTGGATCCTACCTTCGACCGGCTCGGGTCGGTCACTGCGGGGAACGCCTCATCCATCAACGATGGCGCCGCCGCGGTGATGGTGATGAGCGAAGCCAAGGCGCAGGAGCTGAATTTACCGGTGCTGGCCCGCATTCGCGCGTTCGCCAGCGTTGGGGTCGATCCCGCGCTCATGGGGATTGCGCCGGTGTATGCTACACGTCGCTGCCTTGAGCGTGTGGGCTGGCAACTGGCTGATGTTGATCTGATCGAAGCCAACGAAGCGTTCGCTGCGCAGGCATTGTCCGTTGGGAAAATGCTGGAGTGGGATGAACGACGGGTAAATGTGAACGGCGGCGCTATCGCGCTCGGCCATCCGATTGGCGCATCGGGGTGTCGTATTCTGGTATCGCTGGTGCATGAAATGGTGAAACGTCGGGCGCACAAGGGGCTGGCAACGTTGTGTATCGGCGGTGGTCAAGGGGTGGCGCTCGCTATCGAACGAGATTAACGCTCTTAGATTTCCCTTCTTAAACGCTTTTTTGTGTGTTACCCCTGTATCTCTAAAAAAGCCCTCCAACAGGAGGGCAAGGCCAGTTACAGAAACATACACTCTAAACTCTGCCAACATATCAAAACGATGTTTTATTTCATGTGATTGACTGCGCACTTTGTTAGCAAAGGTGTGCGAACATCGTCTGTGCCCGGCTGTATTTTCAATGTTTTATCCCTGCCACGAATGAGTTACTTCTTTGTGTTTTTATCCATCCTATTGTTTTAAATGATTTTATTCTAAATTTCCCCCCTCGATTATTATGCCCGAGCGTGATCGCAATTACACTTTTGATAATAAGATGCGGAAAAAGTGAAACAACGTTTCAGTTGTAATTGAAAACCCTATCCGGGAGGGATATCATGAGCGCATTAGATAAAACGGAACAGCGTTTTGCTATTCGTTAAAGCATTCACGGTCAATTTATCACTGGAGGTAAATGTGGACGTAAGACAAAGCATCCATAGTGCGCATGCGAAAACCCTCGACACTCAGGGGCTGCGTAATGAGTTTTTGGTCGAAGAAGTATTTGTCGCAGATGAATACACCATGGTTTACAGCCACATCGACCGTATTATTGTTGGCGGCATTATGCCTGTGGCCAAAACCGTCTCTGTGGGTGGCGAAGTTGGTAAACAACTGGGCGTAACCTATTTTCTCGAACGCCGTGAGCTGGGTGTGATTAATATCGGCGGTCCGGGCACGATTACCGTTGACGGTCAGTGCTATGAAATTGGTCACCGTGATGCGCTGTACGTCGGCAAAGGGGCAAAAGAAGTGGTGTTTGCCAGCGTTGATACGGCGAAACCGGCGAAGTTTTACTATAACTGCGCGCCAGCCCACACGACTTATCCAACCAAAAAAGTTACGCCAGCAGACGTTGCGCCAGTGACGCTGGGCGACAACCTCACCAGTAACCGTCGTACCATCAACAAATATTTTGTGCCGGATGTGCTGGAAACCTGCCAGTTGAGTATGGGTCTGACTGAACTGGCGCCGGGCAACCTGTGGAACACCATGCCGTGCCATACCCATGAACGTCGTATGGAAGTCTACTTCTACTTCAACATGGAAGAAGATACCTGCGTCTTCCACATGATGGGACAGCCTCAGGAAACGCGTCATATTGTGATGCACAACGAGCAGGCGGTGATTTCCCCGAGCTGGTCTATTCACTCGGGCGTTGGCACAAAAGCTTATACGTTCATTTGGGGCATGGTTGGTGAAAACCAGGTCTTTGATGATATGGACCATGTCGCCGTCAAAGATCTGCGCTAGTTGCGGGCGACAGCCGTGCCTGCCTGCGGCAGGCATTATAAAAAATTAAGGATTTACAATGATTTTGAATGCATTCTCTCTTGAAGGTAAAGTCGCCGTTGTGACCGGTTGCGACACTGGCCTGGGTCAGGGTATGGCGCTGGGTCTGGCGGAAGCGGGTTGCGATATTGTCGGTATCAACATTGTTGAACCGACGGAAACCATCGAACGCGTGACCGCACTGGGTCGCCGTTTTTTAAGTCTGACCGCCGACCTGCGCCAAATTGATGGTATTCCAGCGCTGCTGGAGCGCGCAGTGGCAGAATTCGGCCATATCGATATTCTGGTCAACAATGCGGGCCTTATCCGTCGTGACGATGCGATCGACTTCAGCGAAAAAGACTGGGATGACGTGATGAACCTGAACATTAAGAGCGTATTCTTTATGTCTCAGGCTGCGGCGAAGCACTTTATCGCTCAGGGTAACGGCGGCAAAATTATCAATATCGCCTCTATGCTCTCTTTCCAGGGCGGTATCCGCGTTCCGTCTTACACCGCGTCTAAAAGCGGCGTAATGGGCGTCACCCGTCTGATGGCGAACGAGTGGGCAAAACATAACATCAACGTCAACGCGATTGCGCCGGGTTATATGGCGACCAACAACACTCAGCAGCTGCGTGCTGATGAGCAGCGTAGCGCAGAAATCCTTGATCGTATTCCGGCAGGACGTTGGGGACTGCCGAGCGACCTGATGGGGCCTGTCGTGTTCCTGGCGTCCAGCGCGTCTGACTATATTAACGGCTATACCGTTGCGGTAGACGGCGGCTGGCTGGCACGTTAATACATTTTTTGAATAACAAACCCTGTCATCTGGCAGGGTTTTTTTTGGTTTTAAGTTATTTTAATCCATATTCTGTCCATAAATTAATCCATACATAATTATATATGTATGAATTTGTAATGTTTAATCCTCTTTAATATCAATAAATTAAATTTAATTGAGTGATTGCTGATAAATTTTAAAATTGGAATATCCATCACATAACGATGTGGTGTAGCTATTTAATCCATGTTTTTGCCGTTTCCCGCCTGACGCTTCATGTAAGGGATCCCTTACTTTCAGGGACATGGTTTACTCTGTATCTGGCAGGAAAAAATGGTCTCAATAAATAATGATGCTGCTTTAGCGCCGCGCCCTGTGCGCGATACGCGACGTATGAATATGTTTGTCTCTATCTCTGCGGCTGTCGCAGGATTGTTATTCGGCCTGGATATTGGCGTGATAGCGGGCGCGTTGCCTTTCATTACCGATCACTTTGTCCTGACCAGCCGCCTGCAGGAGTGGGTGGTGAGCAGCATGATGCTGGGTGCGGCAATTGGCGCACTGTTTAATGGTTGGCTGTCATTCCGCCTGGGACGTAAATACAGTCTGATGGCGGGCGCGATCCTTTTTGTCGTCGGCTCTCTGGGATCGGCGTTGGCATCCAGCGTTGAAATGCTCATTTTTGCCCGCGTGGTGCTGGGCGTTGCGGTGGGTATCGCGTCTTACACCGCGCCGCTGTATCTCTCAGAAATGGCCAGTGAGAATGTGCGCGGTAAGATGATCAGTATGTACCAGCTGATGGTTACGCTGGGCATTGTGCTGGCCTTCTTATCAGATACGGCATTCAGCTACAGCGGTAACTGGCGCGCGATGCTGGGGGTGCTGGCGCTCCCGGCGGTGTTACTGATTATCCTGGTGGTTTTCCTGCCGAACAGTCCGCGCTGGCTGGCGGAAAAAGGTCGCCATATCGAAGCTGAAGAAGTATTGCGTATGCTGCGCGATACGTCAGAAAAAGCCCGCGATGAGCTGAACGAAATCCGTGAAAGCCTGAAGCTGAAGCAGGGCGGCTGGGCGCTATTTAAAATTAACCGTAACGTGCGTCGCGCGGTTTTCCTCGGAATGTTGTTGCAGGCGATGCAGCAGTTCACCGGGATGAATATCATCATGTACTACGCGCCGCGCATTTTTAAAATGGCGGGCTTTACCACCACCGAACAGCAGATGATTGCCACGCTGGTGGTTGGCTTAACGTTCATGTTCGCCACCTTTATTGCCGTTTTCACGGTTGACAAAGCGGGGCGTAAACCGGCGCTTAAAATTGGTTTCAGCGTGATGGCCATTGGGACGCTGGTACTCGGCTATTGCCTGATGCAGTTTGATAACGGCACGGCTTCCAGTGGCCTTTCCTGGTTGTCAGTCGGTATGACCATGATGTGCATTGCAGGTTACGCGATGAGCGCCGCGCCGGTGGTGTGGATCCTGTGTTCGGAAATTCAACCGCTGAAATGCCGTGATTTTGGTATTACCTGCTCGACCACCACCAACTGGGTGTCGAACATGATCATTGGCGCCACGTTCCTGACGCTGCTCGACAGCATTGGCGCGGCGGGTACGTTCTGGCTGTATACCGCGTTGAACGTCGCTTTTATCGGCATTACATTCTGGCTTATCCCAGAAACCAAAAACGTCACGCTGGAACACATCGAGCGCAAGCTGATGTCGGGTGAGAAGTTAAGAAATATTGGGGTGTAAGTGAGCAGGGAGCCCGATAGATCAACTCATTATCGGGCTCCCATTGCTACCTGTTTCAATGCGGAGATGCCTGTCTGGCGAGGAGGTCCTTAGCAGACAGCCCGGTTATCTTTAGTATAATTTCATGACTAATACCATTCGCTAACATCATCTGGGCAATGCGTAACGCCTCTTGTTGTTTAGCTTCTTGTCGCAACACTTCCGCAATAGTCATCAGACGTTCCTTTTGCTGTGGTACCCGATAGGCAACCTCACGGATAAATTTATCAACGTGAGGCGTATTTCCAAACTGCATCATGTAATTAAATAGCGTTTTGAGCTGGCTGTCATTAGCGTATCCCGTAGCCAGCAACGAGACCAGTTGTTCCACTAATCCCATTAAATCACGCTTGCGGATATGTTTTTGCATCAATTCCAGCAGTGCTATACGGCGATGTTGCATAATTTCGTCATCGGGTATTACGGTGATATCTACCAGCGGAAATGTTGCTGAGTACAGCTGTCGTGCCAATGCGGGATCGTCAAACTCATCCAGCCAGCAGAGTGAAAAGGGGTAGGGGCTGAGAGCGCCATGATAAAACAGCATCGGTATCATCAAAGGTAATGTTTTATGGCCAGCATCCAGATGGCGTTGCATTGCAGCCATGGCGTAGCGCATTAGCCGAAATGCCATGTGAGCGTCGGGCGAACTCTGATGCTCGATAACAACATAGATATACCCATCGCCTTCGTTTGTTTTTAATGACCACAGCACGTCGGAGTAGCTGGCTCGCAGGATATCCTCAATAAAACTGCCTGATTCCAGTTTTAATGTTTGCAGATCACATAGCTCCCGCAAGGTTGATGGAAGATAGATATCCAGAAAATCTCTTGCAGTATCGGGATGGTACAAGAACTGTTTGAAGACTGCGTCATGTGGAGTGGCCGTTGTCATTTTTGTCATGGCGATCCGTCACCGTTAATTAAGTTAACGTGACAGTAATCGCCCACATGGCGAGGCGCATCGGGTGATTAATGCTTATGCGAGCTGGTATCGAAGGAAAATACCCCCACCTTGTAACGTATTCATTTTTAGGGAACTGAGTACGCATTTTAGCGTGTCCTCAAACCGTTCAGTAGCACGGCTTGAAAACAGCGAAATTACCCGTGCAGAAAATCGTCGCGCACCGGGGTGAACGTATCGAGTAATGTTCCCGGTTTTAAGCAGACGCAGCCATGCATAATGTTGGGCTGTTTATACAGGGTGTCGCCTGCGGAAACGACATGCTTTTCTTCCCCAATTGTAAATTCAAACTCGCCGGATAAAACGTAAGTCAGCTGCTCATGCGGGTGGTTGTGCAGCGGACCAATCGCGCCCTGCTCGAAGTTCACCTCAACCGCCATCATTTTACCGTCGTGAGCCAGAATGCGACGGGTAACGCCATTGCCCAGATCTTCAAGCGTGGTCTCTTTATGAAAAATAAACATCCGGCATTCCTGTAAGTTAATGAAACATTGTTTCATTAAATTTATACCAGCAAAGTATAAAAAGAAATGCACACCAACAAATGTGGAAAGTTGATCACATCTTTGGTTCACTGGAGAGATAACAACGAATGAGGGGAAGCGATGAAGACGATCGGTCTGTTAGGCGGTATGAGCTGGGAATCCACCATTCCTTATTATCGACTCATTAATGAAGGGGTGAAGCAGCGTCTGGGTGGCCTGCATTCAGCACAGATTCTGTTGCACAGCGTAGATTTTCATGAGATTGAAGCCTGTCAGTCCAGCGGCGACTGGCTGCGAGCCGGGCAGATCCTCGCGCAGGCCGCCAGAGGGCTACAGGAGGCGGGTGCTGAGGGAATCATGTTGTGTACCAACACGATGCACAAGGTTGCTGAGGCGATTGCAACCGCCTGTGATGTACCGTTCCTGCATATTGCTGATGCCACTGGCCGCGCGATACAAAAGCAGCAGATGAGCAACGTGGCGCTGCTGGGTACGCGCTACACCATGGAGCAGGATTTTTACCGTGGGCGCTTACAGGCTGAATTTGGCATTAGTACACTTATTCCTGACGTTAACGACCGGCAAAAAATAAACCAGATTATTTTCGATGAGCTGTGCCTCGGCGAATTCAATGAAACTTCCCGTGATTATTATCTCAGTGTGATTGCTCAACTGGCTAAGCAGGGCGCGCAAGGGGTAATTTTTGGCTGTACTGAGATTGGTCTGTTGGTGCCAGCCGAGCTAAGCCCACTACCGGTTTTCGACACTGCGGCTATCCATGCGCAAGATGCGGTGGAGTTTATGCTTTCGTCTGTGGATGCAAAATAGCGTTCAGCGGATCGATAAGCCTCGGGAGATGGGTTTGCAGATGCGCAGTAAAAGCATCGACCAACGCCGAGGCGGGGCGATGAAGCGGGTGAATCAGGCTGACCGTAAACGGTACCGAAATACTGAAGCGGCGGATAACGATCCCGCTACTGGCGTAATCCAGCGCCGTTAAGGGATTGACCACCGAGATCCCTACGCCTGCCCGCACCATTGCACAAATTGAAGCGGCGCTATGGGTTTCTATTACCATGCGACGTTTCACCTGATGCTCATTAAACAGGGTATCCAGAAGCTGACGGTAACTGTCGGTCCGCGACAGGCTGATGTAGTTTTCGCCCTGAAAATCCTGGGGGGTGAGCACGGATTTCTCGGCCAGCGGATGTCCCTGTGGCAGCACGCATACTTCATCCAGCGCCAGCAATTCTGTACGTTTAGTGCCGGCGGGAGTATGCAGGGTTTCTGTGATCCCCAGATCGTGGCGCTGCGCCGACAGCCACTCTTCCAGCAACGGTGACTCTTGCGGCACTATCTGAATATTGACCTGCGGGTAGCGTGTGAGGAATGGCTGCAGCAACGGTGGTAAAAAAGACTGCGAGAATACCGGCAGGCAGACAATCGATAATTCGCCCTGACGAAATTCGCGCAGACTTTCGGCGGCGCTCACAATCCTGTCCAGACCATACCAGGAACGTTGTACCTCTTCAAACAGACGTAACCCTTGCACGGTCGGATGCAGCCTGCCTCGTGAGCGTTCGAACAACGTTAATCCCAGCACTTTCTCGAATCGGGCCAGTTCCCGACTGACGGTCGGCTGCGAGGTATGTAGCATCCGCGCGGCTTCCGTCAGATTACCTGCGGTCATGATGGCATGAAAAATTTCAATATGGCGCAGGTTAACGGCGGGCATGAGTAATCCTCGAATGATGTAAGCCATATCATTTTTGCATAGACTCACGATAAAACGATATTTTTTATTCTTTCTGGCCTGTGGCGTAATCATAAAAAAGCCAATACCGGAGCACATCATGCCACGCCCACTCAACAGCACTGATACCGATCTCACCGCCGCCAACCTGCTACGCCTGCCCGCTGAATTTGGCTGTCCGGTGTGGGTGTATGATGCACAGATTATCCGCGCGCAGATTGCCAAACTGAGCCAGTTTGACGTGGTGCGTTTTGCCCAGAAGGCATGCTCAAATATTCATATTCTGCGCCTGATGCGCGAGCAGGGCGTGAAGGTCGATTCCGTCTCGCTGGGCGAAATTGAACGCGCGCTGGCGGCGGGCTTTGAGCCGGGAAAAGATGAGATAGTCTTTACCGCCGATATGATCGATGACGCGACGCTCGCCCGGGTGCATGAATTGAGCATTCCGGTAAATGCTGGATCGGTGGATATGCTGGAACAACTGGGTCAGCTTTCGCCGGGCCATCGCGTGTGGCTGCGCGTGAATCCTGGTTTTGGTCATGGACACAGTCAAAAAACCAACACCGGCGGCGAGAACAGCAAGCACGGTATCTGGTACAGCGATCTTCCGGCGGCGCTGGAAGTGATCCAGCGCTATCAGTTGAAGCTGGTGGGTATTCATATGCATATTGGATCCGGCGTGGACTACGGCCATCTGGAACAGGTATGCGGCGCGATGGTGCGTCAGGTTGTCGAGTTTGGTCAGGATCTGGAGGCGATCTCCGCGGGCGGCGGGCTGTCGATCCCGTATCGTGAGGGCGAAGAGGCGATCGATACCGATCATTACTTTGGGTTATGGAACGCCGCGCGCGATCAAATTGCGCGTCATCTGGGTCACGCTGTCAAACTGGAGATCGAACCGGGCCGTTTTCTGGTCGCGGAAGCTGGCGTGCTGGTGGCGCAGGTGCGCAGCGTAAAAGCGATGGGCAGCCGTCACTTTGTGCTGATTGACGCAGGCTTCAACGATTTGATGCGCCCGGCGATGTACGGTAGCTATCACCATATCTCTGCACTGGCGGGAGATGGCCGTTCTCTGGAGCAAGCCGCGCAAATAGAAACCGTAGTGGCCGGGCCGCTGTGTGAGTCCGGCGACGTCTTTACCCAGCAGGAAGGCGGAAATGTGGAAACCCGTCTGTTGCCAGCGGTAGTGCCGGGGGATTATCTGGTGCTGCACGATACCGGGGCGTACGGCGCGTCAATGTCGTCAAATTACAATAGCCGTCCGCTGCTGCCGGAGGTGTTGTTTGATAATGGTGTGGCGCGACTGATCCGTCGTCGCCAGACGATTGATGAGCTACTGGCGCTGGAGTTAATCTGAATATAGCGTTGTGAAACGCAGGATGGCGCTTGCGCCATCCTGCACTATTCGTAATACGGCCCCGTTGTCACCGATTCCCGCAACACCAGTTTGCCGGTAAACGGTGGGATCGGCTCTACGCTCTCACCGTTGGCCAGACGGATAGCCTGGTCAATTGCCGTTGTTATCATGGCGTCAATCGGCAGATAAACTGTAGAAAGCCCCGGTTCCAGCCATTTGGCGCTGGGCGCATCATCAAAACCAAACAGCGAGACGTCCGTTGGGATTTTCAGGCCAGCCTGATGCAACGCTTTTGATGCACCTAATGCCATGTCATCGTTACAGGCGAACAGGGCGCTGAATGTCACCCCTTCCTCCAGCAGTTCACGGCAGGCTTCATAGCCTCGCGTCATTGTGGAGTCGCCGTATTTGACCTTGTCGGGATCCCAGGGAATACCGTTTTTTTCCAGCGCCTTACGATATCCCATCAAACGTGATTTACCGGTAGGGGTATGGCCCGGCACGGTGATGCAGGCAATATCGTTATGCCCCTGGGAGATCAGATAATTGACCGCCTGGAACGCGGCTTCTTCCTGTTCAAAGAAAATCGCGCGATCGCGGGCCTGACTGACATCACGGTTAATGACCAGCAACGGCATAGCAATGCTGTTCATTAGCGACATAATCGCCTGTTCACTCATATAACGGGTATAGAGAATAATGGCATCACACTGCCTGTCGGCCAGCATTTGCACGGCTTCCTGTTCACGCTCCGGCGTGTCGTGGCCGTCGGTGACGATCAACTGCTTACCGTGAGATTCCGTCTGGCGCGAAGCCTGTTGCAGCAGGCGTCCAAAGTAGAATCCATCAAACGTGGAAACCACCAGGCCAATGCTGTTGCTGGTACGGTTCGCCAAAGAGCGCGCTAAAAAATTGGGTCGATAATCAAGTGCCTGCATGGCCTTAAACACTTTCTGGCGCGTACTCTCTTTTACCTGACCCGTACCATTCAGCACGCGCGAAACGGTCGCTTTTGAGACGCCAGCGTGTCGTGAAACGTCCAACATCGTAGTCATGACGCTATCCTGGTTAATCGTTTGACGAAGAATTGCCCGGCTCTGTCAGCGTCGAAACGGAATGGCGGCGCACCAGAGTTGGGTTAAATACGTGGGTGATTTCAGGCGTGGGTCGCTTTTCCGCCAGCGCCAGCGCCAGTTCAGCGGCCTGGGTTGCCATCGTCACTATCGGATAGCGTACCGTGGTCAAACGTGGACGCACATAGCGGGAAACCAGCACATCATCGAAGCCGATCAGGGAAATTTCGCCCGGTACATCAATGCCGTTATCATTTAACACGCCCATCGCGCCAGCCGCCATGGAGTCGTTATAGCAGGCTACTGCCGTGAAGTTTTTGCCACGTCCAAGCAACTCGGTCATGGCCTGCTCACCGCCGCTCTCATCCGGCTCGCCAAAGGTCACCAGCCGATCGTTAATCGGTATATTGCTCTCCGTCAGCGCATCGTAATAGCCTTGCAGGCGATCCTCCGCATCTGAAATGGTGTGATTGGAGCACAGATAACCGATACGCGTATGGCCCTGCTGAATAAGGTGTCGGGTAGCCAACCACGCGCCGAAGCGGTCATCGAGGGCAACACAGCGTTGTTCGAATCCCGGCAGAATTCGGTTGATCAATACCATGCCGGGGATTTGCTTCATTAATGAAGCCAGGTCTGCATCCGGGATGATTTTGGCGTGGACAACAAGCGCAGCGCAGCGGTGGCGAATGAGCTGTTCAATCGCCTGACGTTCCTTCTGTTCATTATGGTAGCCGTTGCCGATCAGTAAAAAATTACCGGTGTTATAGGCCACCTGCTCGACAGCTTTAACCATTGCCCCAAAAAATGGATCTGACACATCACCAACCACCAGTCCGATGGTTTCGGTAGATTGTTGCGCCAGCGCACGCGCGTTGGCGTTGGGGTGGTAGCTGAGTGATTCCATTGCACTCGTTACGGCCAGACGCGATGCTACGCTGGCTTTGGGGGAGTCATTAATCACTCGAGAAACGGTGGCGACTGATACACCAGCTAGTCGGGCTACATCCTTTATGGTCGCCATGATAGTACCTGTTGTGGGTAAACGCTTACATTGTGTCAGTGTTACGGAAAATGGCTGGCTGTTCAAGCAGATTGCCTGTCAGGACGTCGCAAATGTGAGCGCGCACGAGCGAAGTAAGACAAAAAATAGAAAACGCTAATTTTTACTTACACTTTGCGATGTGCTGTTGCGATTGTTCGCTGGTGAGGGCACTGAGCAGATTGCTAGAGTTGGGATCCCAGAGGTATTGATAGGTGAAATCAACTTTCGGGTTGATCACTAGAATTACACCAGCCTGCGCAGATGCGCAGGTTTTTTTTTGTCTTCGGCCTATCTGTAACAGTAACCGATAATTTACACAACTCGTTGCATTTGGGTTCATTCCTTTGCGTTTTCGCACTGGCGTATCTGGCTGCTGACGACCACAATCAAGATCCCAGAGGTATTGATTGGTGAGATTATTCGGTACGCACTTCGTACCTGTCTCTTGCACCGACCTGCGCGGATGCGCAGGTTTTTTTTCGGCTTGTATTCACCAGTACCTGTCGCGCCCACTCTCCAACTCGTATACTCTCCCACCATTAATGTTTATGTAATTAATGGCACAGGGAGTTGAGATGCTATTCGGCTTTTTTCGTAATCTGTTTCGCGTGCTTTTCCGCGTTCGCGTCACGGGCGATATCAGCGCGCTACAGGGAGAACGCGTTCTAATTACTCCCAACCATGTCTCATTTATCGACGGCATCCTGCTGGCGCTTTTTTTACCGATCCGCCCCGTTTTTGCTGTTTACACCTCTATTAGTCAGCAATGGTACATGCGCTGGCTGACTCCGCTGATTGATTTCGTGCCGTTAGACCCGACCAAACCGATGTCGATTAAACATCTGGTTCGCCTGGTCGAGCAGGGGCGTCCGGTGGTTATTTTCCCGGAAGGGCGTATTTCGACCACCGGTTCATTGATGAAAATCTATGACGGCGCCGGGTTTGTCGCGGCAAAGTCAGGGGCCACGGTGGTTCCTGTGCGCATCGAAGGCGCGGAGTTGTCACGCTTTAGTCGCCTGAAAGGTCTGGTTAAACAGCGATTCTTCCCGCGTATTCGCTTGCACATCCTGCCGCCGACCCACATGCCGATGCCGGAAGCGCCGCGTGCTCGCGATCGCCGCAAAATCGCGGGTGAAATGCTGCATCAAATTATGATGGAAGCGCGCATGGCGGTACGTCCGCGTGAAACGCTTTACGAATCTCTGCTGGCGGCGAAATATCGCTTTGGCGCAGGCAAAAACTGCATTGAAGATGTTAACTTTACGCCGGACAGCTACCGTAAACTGCTGACTAAGACGCTGTTTGTGGCCCGTATCCTGGAAAAATATACCGCCGAGGGTGAAAAAATTGGCCTGATGCTGCCAAACGCGGGGATCAGCGCGGCGGTCATTTTTGGCGCTATTGCGCGTCGACGTATTCCGGCGATGATGAACTATACAGCAGGTGTAAAAGGGCTAACCAGCGCCATTACTGCTTCAGAAGTCAAAACTATCTTCACTTCCCGACAGTTTCTCGATAAAGGCAAACTTTGGCATTTACCGGAACAGCTCACCCAGGTGCGCTGGGTTTACCTGGAAGATCTGAAAGCCGATGTGACGTTTAGCGATAAGCTGTGGATTTTCTCGCATCTGCTGGCGCCGCATCTGGCGCAGGTGAAACAGCAGCCGGAAGAGGCTGCGGTGATCCTCTTTACCTCTGGCTCGGAAGGTCATCCTAAAGGTGTGGTACACAGCCACAAGAGCATTCTGGCGAACGTCGAGCAGATTAAAACCATCGCTGATTTCACCGCCGACGACCGCTTTATGTCTGCGTTGCCGCTATTCCACTCCTTTGGTCTGACGGTGGGATTATTCACGCCGCTGCTGACCGGCGCAGAAGTGTTTCTTTATCCCAGCCCGCTGCATTACCGCATTGTGCCGGAACTGGTCTACGACCGGAACTGCACCGTACTGTTTGGTACGTCAACGTTCCTTGGCAACTATGCTCGTTTCGCGCATCCCTATGATTTTCACCGTCTGCGCTATGTGGTGGCGGGAGCGGAAAAACTGCAAGACACCACAAAACAGCTGTGGCAGGAGAAATTTGGTCTGCGCGTCCTTGAAGGCTATGGCGTGACGGAATGTGCGCCGGTGGTGTCGATCAACGTACCGATGGCTGCGAAATCAGGAACGGTAGGGCGCATCTTACCCGGTATGGATGCCCGACTGTTAGCAGTTCCTGGCATTGAGGACGGAGGGCGTTTACAGCTGAAGGGCCCTAATATTATGAGCGGCTATTTGCGTGTCGAAAAACCCGGCGTGCTGGAAGTGCCGACGGCAGAAAATGCACAGGGTGAGATTGAGCACGGCTGGTATGACACCGGAGACATCGTGCGTTTTGATGAAAACGGCTTTGTGCAGATCCAGGGACGCGCCAAGCGTTTTGCTAAAATTGCCGGAGAGATGGTCTCGCTGGAAATGGTTGAGCAACTGGCGCTGGCGGTATCTGCAGACAAAATGCACGCCACGGCGATCAAAAGTGATGCCAGCAAAGGCGAGGCGCTGGTGCTGTTCACCACCGACAGTGAACTGACGCGCGAAAAACTGCAGCAGTATGCGCGAACGCACGGCGTGCCTGAACTTGCCGTGCCGCGTGATATTCGCCATCTGAAACAACTCCCACTACTCGGCAGCGGTAAGCCGGATTTTGTTACGCTGAAAAGCTGGGTCGATGAGCCGGAAAAACAACATGAGTGAGTCAGTGCACACTAACACTTCTATCTGGTCCAAAGGGATGATGTCCGTTATCGCCGCGCAGTTCCTGTCGGCGTTTGGCGATAACGCCTTACTGTTCGCGACGCTGGCTTTGCTTAAGGAACAATTTTATCCGGACTGGAGTCAGCCGATCCTGCAAATGGTGTTTGTGGGCGCTTACATCCTGTTTGCGCCCTTTGTCGGGCAGGTGGCAGACAGCTTTGCCAAAGGCCGGGTGATGATGTTCGCTAATGGCATGAAGCTGCTGGGCGCGGCGAGTATTTGTTTCGGCGTGAATCCATTTCTCGGCTATACGCTGGTGGGGATCGGCGCGGCGGCGTATTCACCAGCCAAGTATGGCATTCTCGGTGAACTGACCACTGGCGACAAACTGGTGAAAGCTAACGGCCTGATGGAAGCCTCCACCATTGCCGCGATTTTGCTCGGTTCTGTGGCAGGCGGCGTGCTGGCCGACTGGCACGTGATTGCTGCGCTTTCTGCCTGTGCGCTGGCCTATGCGGGCGCCGTGGTGGCTAACCTGTTTATCCCCAGGCTGGCCGCGGCTCGCCCTGGCCAGTCCTGGCATTTGGGGAAAATGACCCGCAGTTTTTTCTGTGCGGCCACTTCGCTGTGGCGTAACGGTGAAACGCGTTTCTCATTGGTAGGAACCAGCCTCTTTTGGGGCGCTGGCGTCACGCTGCGTTTTCTGTTGGTGCTGTGGGTGCCGGTGGCGCTGGGCATCACTGATAACGCCACGCCGACTTACCTGAATGCCATGGTGGCAATCGGGATTGTGGTCGGCGCGGGTGCGGCGGCGAAGCTGGTGACACTGGAAACCGTGTCGCGCTGTATGCCTGCGGGGATCCTGATTGGCGTCGTGGTGCTGATCTTCTCGCTGCAACATGCGCTGCTTCCGGCCTACGCGTTGCTGATGCTTATCGGTGTGTCAGGCGGGTTCTTTGTGGTGCCGCTGAATGCGTTGTTGCAGGAGCGGGGCAAGAAAAGCGTCGGTGCGGGTAATGCGATTGCGGTGCAAAACCTGGGTGAAAACAGCGCGATGCTGCTGATGCTGGGTATATACTCGCTGGCAGTGCTGGTAGGGATCCCGGCGGTAGCAATTGGTATAGGGTTTGGCGCGCTGTTTGCGCTGGCGATTGCGGCGCTATGGATTTGGCAGCGCCGCCATTAGTCTGTTACGTGTAGTTGCCTTATCCGGCCTACAGGTAACGCTGTCTGTAGGCCTGATAAGCGTAGCGCCATCAGGCACTAACCGCTATGGCGCAGGATAGGTATACACCTGATGCACCGCTTCAATCTCGGCCAGAACCTCTTCGCTCAACTCCAGATGCAGGCTTTCCACGTTGGTTTTTAACTGCTCCATCGTCGTTGCTCCCAGCAGGGTACTGGCGACAAACGGCTGACGACGCACGAATGCCAGCGCCATCTGCGCAGGATCCAGATTATGGCGTTTCGCGATATCCACATAGGCTGCAACGGCCTTTTGCGTTTGCTCACCGCTGTAGCGCGTGAAACGGCTAAACAACGTATTGCGCGCGCCGGCAGGTTTTGCTCCATTCAGATACTTACCGGTGAGCGTACCGAAGCCCAGGCAAGAATAGGCCAGCAGTTCAACCCCTTCGTACTGGCTGACTTCTGCCAGCCCAACCTCATAGCTACGGTTCAGCAGGCTGTAGGGATTCTGGATAGTGGCGATGCGCGGCAGATCGTGTTTGTCCGCCAGATGCAGATAACGCATCACGCCAAATGCGGTTTCATTGGAAACGCCGATATAGCGAATTTTCCCCGCGCGCTGAAATTCAGCCAGCGCGTCCAGCGTGTCCAGCAGGGAGACGACCGGCGCGGAGTCCGTCCAGCTGTAGCCTAACTTACCAAAGCAGTTGGTGGGACGCTGCGGCCAGTGAACCTGATACAGATCCAGGTAATCGGTTTGCAGTCTTTTCAGGCTGTCGTGCAGCGCTTCACGGATATTTTTACGGTCCAGCGCCTGATTCGGTCGAATGCCGCTGTCGTTGTTACGTGATGGTCCACTGACCTTCGACGCCACGATTAGCTTTTCGCGGCTACCATGTTTGGCGAGCCAGTTGCCCACATAAGTTTCGGTGAGCCCCTGGGTTTCAGGACGCGGTGGTACCGGATACATCTCGGCAACGTCGATCAAATTTATGCCTTGCGCCACGGCATAATCGAGCTGTGCATGGGCGTCGGCTTCGCTGTTTTGTTCACCAAACGTCATTGTGCCCAGCCCCAGTGTACTGACTTCCAGCGAGCTGTGGGGTATACGGTGATATTGCATAGCCGTTTCCTTTTTATAATCACAACATAAGGATTATAAAAATGGCTGAGGGAAGGGAAAAAGGGAAGTAAAATTGTTAAGGCCAGCCTGTTGCTGACCTCAACCATCAGCGTTCAATGATTTGAGACACATCGTCACGGTTGATCTGCATCGCGTTGCCTTGCTGATCGTGGTAGCTCACCAGACCGGTATCGTCATCAATTTCTGGTTTTCCGTCGGTCAGGATCATTCGACCATCTTTTGTCGCCATTACATAATCGCTGCTGCATCCAGAAACTACAAAAGCCAGTCCTACGGCGGAAATTAAAACTGCCCATTTTTTCATCTGCTTATCCTCTCATGGCCTGCGTCTGACAATAGTTTAGTAATAACGTGAAGTTATGCATGACGAAAGCAGTAAAATCTTAAACTGTGAGAAGAGGTAGGTACGGCGCGGTATTCGCTCCCCTTGCGGGGAGCGACAGATTTCATCAGAGCGGATTTTTTTTATTGCGCCACAGATTCAGAGTCTCTACCGCGATAGAGAAGAACATGGCGAAATAGATGTATCCTTTCGGAACGTGGACGTCGAAACTTTCCAGAATCAGCGTAAAACCGACCAGAATCAGGAAAGAGAGCGCCAGCATTTTCACTGAAGGGTGACGATCGACAAACTCACCAATTGGGCGAGCAGCAAACATCATCACGCCTACGGCAATCACCACCGCCGCCATCATGATAAACAGATGGTCAGACAAGCCTACCGCTGTAATCACGGAATCCAGACTGAAGATAATGTCTAACAACATGATCTGCACAATCGCGCCCAGGAACGAAGAGACGCGGGTTTTCAGTCCCTCTTCCTCACCTTCAATGGATTCGTGGATCTCTTTGCTGGCTTTCCAGATCAGGAACAACCCGCCGAGCAGAAGGATTAGATCACGCGCGGATATCGCCTCGCCAAACACCTCGAACAACGGGTTTGTCAGTCGCGTGACCCAGGCGATAGAGGCCAGCAACGCCAGACGCATAATCATTGCTGCCGCCAGCCCAATACGTCGGGCATGATTGCGTTGTGCTGTCGGAAGTTTGGCTACAACCAGAGAGAGGAAAATAATATTGTCGATCCCAAGAACGATCTCCAGCAGCGTCAGCGTACCGAGCGCAAGCCAGGCGTTAGGATCGGTTATCCATGCAAATAACATCGAGCAAAGTCCTGCCAAAAAAAAGAAGCGGTAATTATAGGCCCGTAACGCGGCAGGTGAAAGGCCGGGCAGTGCTTATTGAGGCTGGAATAAGAAATGCCGCTCAAGCAATGCGCGCGTGAAGTTCTTTTTCAGATAAAATCCGCGTGGCAGGGTCAGGATGGGTTCGCCATTGGCGCCAATCGCTTCGGTCAGCGCCCGGGCATTGGCGGCTTTGGGACGCAGCTGTAACACTTCCCCATGGCGAGCGGTGATGCGTTCGACGTGGCCTAGTACAATCATGTCCATTAGTTCTTCCCAGTCCAGCCGTAATTGCTGCTCTTCTTCGTCGTTCGGGCTCCAGAGCAAGGGCGAGCCGACGCGACGTTCAGCCAGTGGAATGCTGCGTTCACCCTCTACCGGGATCCACAGTACGCGTTTAAGTTTGTGCCGCACATGGCTGGTTTCCCAGGTGACGCCAGTATTGCCAGTTAACGGCGCCACGCACACGAAGGTGGTTTCCAGCGGTCTGCCAAGACTATCCACAGGGATCGTTTTCAGCTCTACGCCCAGCGCCGCAAAATCCTGCTCCGGCTTGCTGCCTGCGCTGGCGCCCAGCCAAATCTCCAGCAGGACACCAATCCAGCCTTTATCACGCTTGAGATCCTTGGGTGTGACGAGTCCCGCCATAGTCGCCAATTCTCCCAACGTGTAGCCCGCAAGCTGCCGCGCCTGAGCCAGCAATTGGGCTTCAGAGTTAGGTGGAGAAAGTAACGGATGGAGTTCTGGCATCGGGTTAACCCTTAGGTGAAAAAATGAGCAATGATTTTATACCGTGTGGACAGAGTTTATCTTTTTCCACATGCTTTATTCAATTATTTGATTTATATTGGTTTTTATATTCACGCGCGCGTTGTTGCGCAACAGCAATGTAGGTTTTCCAATTCTGGTCACTGACAATGAACAGGATCTTACACCATGTTATCCACAGAAAGATGGGATAACTGTGAAAAACCCCCACTACTGTTTCAATTTACAGCCTTGACGTGCGACGAAAATCGAATTTTTACACAAATTGTGCCTAACTTATTGGCATAATCTGTGGATAAAACCAACGCTGGTCGATCTTTCATCAGCCTGAAGATCGTGCGCGTGATACACATCACATTTATGTGTATCCGTTGGTGGAGATCGTTTTTAACTTAATGAATAAAGAAGACTATTTTTTATATGTGACGAATGTCTTATTCGGACTGTTCTGGGTTTTCCCATAGTAATTCCGTACTTCTTCACAACTATATCCACAGAAAAGGTGAATAAAATCGCCCTGAATGCTCTTCTTCTGTTTATAACTCGGGCCTTCGCTGTGAGTTATTCAATTGTTATTAGAATATCGCACCCTTAACAGAGTGGTTTACCGCCTCTCAGTAGTGTGAAACAATCATTTGTATATAAGGTTTATATTGAGGTAGTCCGGTGATTGATGACGATGGCTACCGCCCGAATGTAGGGATAGTAATTTGTAACCGCCAGGGGCAGGTCATGTGGGCCCGGCGATTTGGTCAGCACTCCTGGCAATTCCCTCAAGGTGGGATAAACGCAGGAGAGACAGCAGAGCAGGCGATGTACCGGGAACTCTTTGAAGAAGTGGGTCTCAGCCGTAAAGATGTACGGATACTTGCTTCTACTCGTAACTGGTTGCGTTACAAGTTACCGAAACGTTTGGTGCGTTGGGACACAAAGCCGGTTTGTATCGGCCAGAAACAAAAATGGTTTCTTCTGCAATTGGTCAGCAGTGATGCTGAAATCAATATGCAAACCAGCAGTACACCTGAGTTCGACGGCTGGCGCTGGGTGAGTTACTGGTATCCGGTTCGACAGGTGGTGTCATTTAAACGCGATGTCTATCGCAGGGTGATGAAAGAATTCGCAAGTGTTGTTATGGCGCTTCAGGAGGCCACTCCTAAACCGCAAAGCGCACCTGCATACAGACGTAAAAGAGGTTAAGCTACGCAAATTATGCTCACCCGCCTGCGCGAAATAGTCGAAAAGGTGGCCAGTGCTCCGCGTCTTAATGAGGCGCTTAATATACTGGTTACCGACATCTGTCTTGCGATGGATACAGAGGTCTGCTCGGTCTATCTGGCCGATCACGACCGACGTTGTTATTACCTCATGGCGACACGGGGTCTGAAAAAACCCCGTGGTCGCACTGTCGCACTCGCGTTTGATGAAGGTATCGTTGGCCTGGTTGGCAGGCTGGCGGAACCTATCAACCTCGCCGATGCGCAAAAACATCCCAGCTTTAAATACATCCCTTCGGTAAAAGAAGAGCGCTTTCGTGCGTTCTTAGGCGTACCGATTATTCAGCGTCGTCAGCTCTTGGGTGTGCTGGTGGTGCAGCAGCGTGAATTACGTCAGTACGACGAAAGCGAAGAGTCTTTCCTGGTGACGCTCGCCACGCAAATGGCGGCCATACTTTCCCAGTCGCAACTGAATGCGTTGTTCGGCCAATATCGGCAAACGCGTATCCGTGCATTGCCTGCTGCTCCCGGTGTAGCCATTGCCGAAGGCTGGCAGGATGCGACGCTACCGCTGATGGAGCAGGTTTATCAGGCTTCAACGCTGGATCCCGTGCTCGAACGTGAGCGGCTGACCGGCGCGCTGGAAGAAGCGGCGAACGAATTCCGCCGTTACAGCAAGCGTTTTACCGCCGGGGCGCAGAAAGAAACGGCGGCGATCTTTGATCTCTACTCGCACCTGCTTTCCGATACCCGTCTGCGCCGCGAACTGTTTGCGGAAGTGGATAACGGCTCGGTGGCTGAGTGGGCCGTTAAAACGATCATCGAAAAATTTGCCGAACAGTTTGCCGCGCTGAGCGATAACTACCTCAAAGAGCGGGCCGGAGATTTACGCGCGCTGGGCCAGCGTCTGCTATTTCATCTTGACGACTCGATCCAGGGACCGAATGCCTGGCCGGAACGTTTTGTGCTGGTGGCGGATGAGCTTTCCGCGACCACGCTGGCGGAACTTCCCCAGGACCGGTTAGTCGGCGTGGTTGTCCGGGACGGTGCAGCCAACTCTCATGCGGCAATTATGGTGCGTGCGCTGGGTATTCCTACCGTCATGGGGGCAGATATCCAGCCGTCAGTGCTACACCGGCGAACGCTGGTGGTGGATGGTTATCGAGGCGAAGTTCTGGTCGATCCGGAACCGGTATTGGTCCAGGAATACCAGCGTCTTATCAGCGAAGAGATTGAGCTGAGCCGCCTGGCGGAAGATGACGTCAATCAGCCTGCGCAGTTAAAAAGCGGCGAGCGCGTGAAGGTGATGCTCAATGCGGGTCTCAGCCCGGAACATGAAGAGAAGCTGGGCAGTCGGATCGATGGCATTGGTCTGTATCGCACAGAAATTCCTTTCATGCTGCAAAGCGGTTTTCCTTCGGAAGAAGAACAGGTTGCGCAGTATCAAGGGATGCTGCAAATGTTTAACGACAAGCCAGTGACTCTGCGGACGCTGGATGTCGGGGCCGATAAACAGCTGCCCTATATGCCGATCAGTGAAGAAAACCCATGCCTTGGCTGGCGAGGGATCCGCATAACGCTCGATCAGCCGGAGATCTTTTTGATCCAGGTCCGCGCCATGCTGCGTGCGAACGCGGCAACCGGTAACCTGAGCATTTTGCTGCCGATGGTGACCAGTATTGATGAAGTGGACGAAGCGCGACGCCTGATTGAACGCGCCGGACGCGAAGTGGAAGAGATGATCGGTTACGCAATCCCGAAACCGCGCATCGGCATCATGCTGGAAGTTCCGTCGATGGTGTTTATGCTGCCGCATCTGGCTAACCGGATAGACTTTATCTCGGTCGGAACCAACGATCTTACCCAATACATTCTGGCCGTCGATCGTAACAATACGCGGGTGGCCAGCATTTATGACAGCCTGCATCCGGGGATGCTACGTGCGCTGGCGATGATTGCGCAGGAAGCTGAAAGAAGCGGTATCGACTTGCGCTTATGCGGTGAAATGGCGGGTGACCCGATGTGCGTGGCCATTCTGGTCGGCCTGGGTTTCCGTCATTTGTCAATGAACGGTCGATCCGTGGCCCGCGTGAAATATCTGCTGCGCCATATTGATTTTGGCGAGGCGCAAACGCTGGCCCAGCGCAGCCTGGAAGCGCAGATGGCGGCAGAAGTACGCCATCAGGTGGCGGCCTTTATGGAGCGCCGTGGCATGGGGGGATTGATTCGCGGGGGATTGTAGGCCTGATAAGCGTAACGCTATCAGGCATTATGGGGGTAAAGATTACCTATACAGATCTTTTACATCTTCCCGGCATCCGCTGCGATCCCCTTGTGCTATCATTCGCACCTTTGGAGCGCCTGCATTATGCAGGCGCGCTTATCAATTGCTGTCTGACTTCAGCGAAATAACAAGAACTTGTGGTGACAGATGACCAGTAGCTATCTGCATTTTCCGGATTTCGATCCGGTCATTTTCTCAATCGGACCCGTCGCGCTTCACTGGTACGGCTTGATGTATTTGGTGGGTTTTATTTTCGCGATGTGGCTGGCGACGCGCCGTGCTAATCGGCCGGGTAGTGGCTGGACTAAAAATGAAGTAGAAAACTTACTGTATGCAGGCTTCCTCGGGGTTTTCCTCGGTGGGCGTATTGGTTACGTACTGTTCTATAACTTCCCATTGTTCCTCGATAATCCGCTGTATCTGTTCCGCGTTTGGGATGGCGGCATGTCCTTCCACGGCGGGCTTATCGGTGTGATTCTGGTGATGATTATCTTCGCCAGACGCACCAAGCGTTCGTTCTTCCAGGTTTCTGATTTCATCGCTCCGCTGATCCCGTTTGGTCTGGGAGCAGGGCGTCTGGGCAACTTTATCAACGGTGAACTGTGGGGACGCGTCGACCCGAATTTCAAGTATGCCATGCTATTCCCGGGTTCCCGTACCGAAGATATTTTACTGCTGCAAAGCAACCCGCAGTGGCAGTCTATTTTTGATACCTACGGCTCGCTGCCGCGTCACGCATCTCAGCTTTATGAGATGGCGCTGGAAGGGGTTGTACTGTTTATCATTCTTAATCTGTACATCCGTAAACCGCGCCCGATGGGCTCGGTGTCCGGTCTGTTCCTGATTGGTTATGGCGCGTTTCGTATTATCGTTGAATTCTTCCGCCAGCCGGATGCACAGTTTACCGGCACCTGGGTGCAGTACATCAGCATGGGACAGATCCTCTCTATCCCGATGATTGTCGCAGGCATTATTATGATGGTTTGGGCGTACCGCCGTAGCCCACAGCAACACGTTTCCTGAGGAACCATGAAACAGTATTTAGAACTGATGCAAAAAGTGCTGGATGAAGGCACACAGAAAAACGACCGTACCGGAACCGGAACGCTTTCCATTTTTGGCCATCAGATGCGTTTTAATCTGCAGGAAGGGTTCCCGCTGGTTACGACTAAACGCTGCCATTTACGCTCGATCATTCATGAGCTGCTGTGGTTTTTGCAGGGTGACACTAACGTTGCCTACCTGCATGAAAACAATGTCTCAATCTGGGATGAATGGGCGGATGAAAACGGTAATTTAGGCCCGGTTTATGGCAAACAGTGGCGCGCGTGGCCAACGCCGGACGGTCGCCATATTGACCAGATCACCACGGTGCTAAACCAGCTGAAAAATGACCCGGATTCTCGCCGCATCATCGTTTCGGCATGGAACGTTGGTGAGCTGGATAAGATGGCGCTGGCGCCGTGCCATGCTTTCTTCCAGTTCTATGTGGCGGATGGCAAGCTCTCTTGCCAGCTGTATCAACGTTCATGTGATGTGTTCCTCGGTCTGCCGTTCAACATTGCCAGCTACGCCTTACTGGTACACATGATGGCGCAGCAGTGCGACCTTGAAGTGGGCGATTTTGTCTGGACCGGCGGCGACACGCACCTGTACAGCAATCATATGGATCAAACGCATCTGCAGCTTAGCCGCGAACCGCGCGCGTTGCCGAAGCTGGTCATCAAACGTAAGCCTGAATCTATCTTTGATTATCGTTTCGAAGATTTCGAAATTGAAGGCTACGATCCACATCCAGGTATTAAAGCGCCAGTAGCTATCTAACCGGGCTTGATGCTGTCACAACCGACGCCTTCGCGCGTCGGTTTTTTTGTGCACAGAAAACCCCCAGCT
>NZ_SZXM01000004.1:0-18644 GCF_005281355.1 Citrobacter sp. wls615
GTTACCCATGTTTCCGGTTCATACCCTACCTTACCGGGCCTACAGAGATTGAGTAGGCCGGATAAGGCGCAGCCACCATCCGGCACAAATTGTACTACCCCAACAATTCCTGCTTCACATCCATCGCCAAATCAAATGAGTGTAGCCGCGCCTGGTGATCAAAAATCTGGCCGTTAACCATAATTTCATCAGCCTGGGTTTCACGCAAGATAGCCTCCAGCCCGTGTCGCACTTTCGCCTTATCACCGACCAGCGACATGCTTAGCGCCTGCTGCACGCCATACTGTTCAGAAGCGGACCACAGTTGATGCATATTCTCTACCGGCGGCGGTAGCTGGCCGGTTTCGCCACGACGCAGTTTCATAAACGCCTGCTGCATCGAGGTGAAAAGAAATTCGGCATCGCGATTACTGTCGGCGGCAATGATGTTGATGCATACCATTGCATACGGCTTTGCCAGCCGCGCCGAAGGTTTGAACTGGCTACGATACAGATGCAGCGCCTGATGCAGCATATCCGGAGCAAAGTGCGAGGCGAAGGCAAACGGCAGGCCAAGCTGTGCCGCCAACTGTGCACTATACAAGCTGGAACCTAATAACCAGACTGGGATCTGCTCGCCGTATCCAGGCACCGGGCGTACATGGGGGTTCGGGTCGCGGGCGTCGAACCAGTCCACCAGTTCGGCCACGTCGCGTGGGAAGTTATCGATATCTCCACTCATATGGCGGCGCAGCGCGCGCATCGTTGGCTGATCGCTCCCCGGCGCGCGGCCAAGCCCGAGATCGATGCGTCCCGGATACAGTGTATTTAGGGTACCGAACTGCTCGGCGATCACCAGCGGCGAATGGTTGGGCAGCATCACGCCGCCAGAACCCAGATGCAGCGTGGTGGTATTGGCAGCCAGATAACCAATCAGAACTGAGGTTGCGGCGCTGGCGATGCCAGTCATGTTGTGATGTTCTGCCAGCCAGTAGCGGTGATAGCCGCGCTTTTCAGCCAGCCGGGCGAGATCAAGCGAGTGCGTAAAGGCTTCTTTTGCCGAAGATCCTTCAGGGATCGGTGCCAGATCCAGCACCGAGAACGGAATAGTTTTGTCAGTCATAACGGCTCACTTTGTTACCGGTTAATCATTTAATACTGCATTAAAATTTGATTAACGTTGTTAACAAAGTGAGCTTTATGAGACTGACGGCAAAAACAATGCCCGATGGCGCTGCGCTTATCGGGCCTACGGGATCGCTATTTGTAGGCCGGATAAGGCATTTATGCCGCCATCCGGCGAGGTTTTATCAGGATTGCAGCTCCAGCCCGGCCAGACGTTTCCAGTAACCGTTGCAGTCGCTATGAGCGGCGAGCGGTAATGGGGCAGTGCCATTTTCATTGGCGCGGAAGGCATCAAGCATATCGAATGTTTCCGTGCCAGAAGGGGACAGACGCACAATATCCACCAGACCCTTCATGGATGTCAGCTCGTTGCCGAGGTTATAAACATAGCCGCTCATGGTCTGGATCCCGTTGAGAACAAAGACCTGCTGATTCTCCTGCGACAGCACATCTCGCCCGTTCGGGTATTTGATGCAGCAGGTTTCACATTCGTCTTTTGGTCGGTCTTCGGAGCGCGCCGTAAAGCAGCGGGCAGAGTACGCCAGCGGCAGATGGCCGTAGCTCAATACCTCTACTTCAAACTTATCGCGGATAGCCAACTCTTCACACTGGTTGAGCAGATTGATCAGCCAGTCGCGAGATAATTCTACCGGCATACACCAGCGCACCATCCCTTGTTTGAGCAGTAAACGCAGCGTCACCGCGTTGTAGCAGTTGAGCGCGTGTCCGGCGACAAACGGCAGCTTACGCTCGGCGCACATGTTTACCACGCCGAGATCGCTGGCTTCCAGTAGGAAGTCGCCGTTTTCGACGTAGCGCTTTAATTCGCCCAGCTCAGACGAGGCTTGCACCAGCGCCAGCGTTGACAGCACCACCTGTTTACCGCTGCCAGCGAGCGACTTCGCCATATCGATCCAGTCGCCCACTTTGGTGGCACGGCGTTTACTGCATACCGCTTCGCCAAGATAGATAATATCGGCCTGGCTGGCGGCGGCCTGCTGATAAAAATCTTCCAGCGTTTCTTTTGGCCAGTACCACAGCACCGGCCCTAAGGAATATTTCATTGCTTCTCTCACTGCCATTTACGGTGATACGCGCCAAGCGTGGTCTGCGTGCCTTCGGACATGGAACCGAGCGTTTCCATCCATGCCGCCTGTGGTGCGTAGTTTTGCGGGTCGGCTATACAGCGGTCGATTGCCTGACGCCACACTTTCGCCACCTGGCTGACGTAGGCCGGGCTACGCTGGCGTCCCTCGATTTTTACCGAGGCAATATTGGCCGCCAGCAGCTCCGGCAGCAGCTCCAGTGTGTTCAGGCTGGTGGGTTCTTCCAGCGCATGATAGCGCTCGCCGTCAACCAGATAGCGGCCTTTACACAACGTCGGATAACCGGCGTTTTCTCCGTCCTGATAGCGGTCAATCAGCACTTCATTCAGACGGGATTCCAGGCCCTGTTGGGTCTGCTGCCAGCGAACAAAACGCGCGGGAGAGCAGGCGCCAACCGTGTTAGGCGATTCGCCCGTCAGGTAGGATGAAAGATAACACCGGCCTTCCGCCATAATACACAAACTACCAAAGGCGAACACTTCGAGTGGAACTGGCGTGACGCGAGCGAGCTGTTTCACCTGATGAATAGACAACACGCGCGGCAGCACCACGCGGGCGACATCAAAGTTGCGATGATAAAAATTAATCGCCTCTTCGTTGGTAGCAGATGCCTGAACAGAGACATGGCGCTCAATATGCGGATAGCGCTCTGCGGCATACTCAAGCATGGCAAGATCGGCAAGGATCAGCGCATCCGCACCCAGTTGCGCCGCCATATCTACGGCACGCTGCCAGCGCGCATAACCATCCGGATGCGCAAAGGTGTTAATCGCGATGTGCAGCTTACGGCGGTGTTGATGAACAAAACTCACCGCTTCCTGCAATTTTTTCTCGGTAAAATTAAGGCCGGCGAAATGACGGGCGTTGGTATCATCTTTCAGCCCGATGTAGACAGCATCAGCGCCGTTCTCGATGGCCGCCTTAAGCGCCGGGAGATTTCCGGCAGGGCAGAGCAGCTCCATAATTTATCCTGAACGTTGCGCCGTGAAAGGCGCAGAAATGTTAACGAAGAGGGATTTTAGTTAACCTTGCTGAGACAATTTTTGATTTGAGGCAGTTAAAGTCGTATTGGTGACAGCAATAAAGAGGTAACAATTTCGCATCGAATTGTTGATTTATGCCGCTATGTCGTTTATTTGATATGGCAAAATAGCAGGACTATTGAAACAGGGAGTAAAGCTCGTGTTGGATAAACTGCGTTCACGCTTAGTACATTTTGGTCCTTCTCTGATGAGTGTACCGGTTAAACTGACGCCCTTTGCGCTGAAGCGCCAGGTCTTGGAGCAGGTTCTGAGCTGGCAGTTTAGCCAGGCGCTGGCTGATGGAGAGCTGGAGTTTCTCGAAGGCCGCTGGCTAAGCATCCATGTACGTGACATTGGTCTCAAATGGTATACCTCTGTTGAGAACGATAAACTTATCGTCAGCCAAAATGCCGATGCGGATGTGAGTTTTAGCGCTGACGCCAGTGACTTACTGATGATTGCGGCACGTAAGCAGGATCCGGATACGCTTTTCTTCCAGCGTCGCCTGGTAATTGAAGGTGATACAGAATTAGGGCTGTATGTAAAAAATCTGATGGACGCCATCGAGCTGGATCAGATGCCTAAAGCGCTGCGCGTCATGCTGATGCAGTTGGCGGACTTTGTTGAGGCGGGAATGAAAACAACGCCAGACACCAAACAGACCTCGGTAGGTGAGCCATGCTGATTCGAGTTGAGATTCCCATTGATGCCCCTGGTATTGATGCGTTGCTGCGTCGTTCATTTGAGAGCGATGCGGAAGCGAAATTAGTGCACGACCTGCGTGAAGATGGTTTCTTAACGCTGGGTCTGGTTGCGACCGATGACGAAGGTCAGGTAGTGGGTTACGTCGCGTTTAGTCCTGTCGATGTTCAGGGCGAAGATCTGCAATGGGTCGGCATGGCGCCGCTTGCGGTGGATGAAAACTACCGGGGGCAGGGGCTGGCGCGTCAGCTGGTCTATGAAGGACTCGATTCCCTGAACGAGTTTGGCTACGCCGCAGTGGTTACGCTGGGCGATCCGGCACTGTACAGCCGCTTTGGCTTTGAGCTGGCAGCGCATCATGACCTGCGTTGCCGCTGGCCGGGCACCGAAAGCGCGTTCCAGGTTCATCGCCTGGCGGACGATGCGCTGGAGGGCGTGACGGGCCTGGTGGAATACCACGATCACTTCAATCGTTTTTAACATCCGGGGCTCGCAGGCTGCTCAGTAGAGCCTCAAGCCCTTCGCCTTCTACAAGGCGCTCTTTCTGACGCTTTGTGAGCTGTTTGACGCGATACTCGATGCGCAGAGCCAGCGAACGGTCGCCGACCTGCGCCGCAAATGCCAGGGAGAGTTCCCCCTTTCCACGCAGCGCCTTCGCGCCTTTCCCGCTCTGATGTTGCTTATATCGGCGCTCCACATCGGTGGTTATTCCGGTGTATAAGGCGTTGTCCGCGGTACGGATCAGGTACAGATACCAGGGTGTCATTGTCACCATCGACGTGATAATTTTCAGGCCTACAGTATAAAAGAGAACAGAAATGGAAACACTGACTGCGGTGACCCGCTGGCTGGCGAAGCAGCATGTCGTGACCTGGTGTGTACATCATGAGGGTGAATTGTGGTGCGCGAATGCGTTTTACCTGTTTGATGCTCAGAAGATGGCATTCTATGTGCTGACCGAAGAGAAAACGCGCCATGCTCAGATGTCCGGCCCGCGCGCGCCCGTTGCCGGCGCGGTAAACGGCCAGCCCAAAACGGTCGCCCTGATTCGTGGGGTACAGTTTAAAGGGGAAATCCGCCGTCTTGAGGGAGAGGAGAGCGACGTTGCGCGTAAAGCGTATAATCGCCGCTTCCCCGTGGCCAGAATGTTGCCTGCACCCGTGTGGGAGATTCGTCTGGATGAAATCAAGTTCACCGACAACACGCTGGGCTTTGGTAAAAAGATGCTCTGGCTACGTGATTCACGCCCCGAGAATACGTAATGCCTCACGGTTAAACGCCGGAAGATCGTCCGGTGTTCGGCTGGTTATCAGCTGATCGTTATCATTCACCATTTCCTGATCGTAAAATTCGGCGCCCGCGTTTTTTACGTCAATGATGATAGGTTTCACGGCGGTAAGTTTACGGCCACGAATGACATCCGCGCTGATCAGCAACTGTGGGCCATGGCAAATAGCAAACACCGGCTTGCCGCTGTTAACAAAATCCCGGGTAAAGGTCACGAAACGATCGTCCCCGCGCAGGTAGTCCGGCGAGTGACCGCCTGGCAGTAGCAGGGCGTCAAAATCGGCAGGGCGCACATCCTCGATTGCTTTGTCGATGGTGACGCTGGCTTCACCTTTTTTCCCCTTCACCGTTTTTCCTGCCTGTTTTTCAATGGTGATGACTTCATGCCCGGCCTGGCGGAATTCTGCTGCTGGTGATGTAAATTCTGAATCTTCAAACTCATCAGTGATTAAAACGGCAATCTTCTTGCTCATGTTTCCTCCGTTGAGTTGGTTGCGAATAAGGCAGAATTTCCATGTTGACGGATAATTACCTCACGGACTATTAAGTCTGGTCGCTAAGGCTGAGAGTGCAAGACGGACAATTCTGTAAAGGAGCGAGGATGAGTCAGGTGTTAATAACAGGCGCAACGGGGCTGGTAGGCGGAAATTTGCTGCGTATGTTGCTTAATGAACCCCGGGTCAACGCCATTACGGCGCCGACGCGTCGACCGCTGGCTGATACGGTTGGCGTTTATAATCCCCATGATCCGCAGCTAACCGATGCTCTGGCACAAGTCACCGATCCGGTCGATATCGTTTTTTGTTGTCTGGGAACCACCCGACGTGAAGCCGGCTCGAAAGAGGCGTTTATCCACGCTGACTATACGCTGGTGGTGGACACCGCCCTGACGGGACGCCGGTTAGGTGCTCAGCATATGCTGGTGGTGAGTTCGATGGGCGCGAATGCGAATTCACCGTTTTTTTATAACCGGGTGAAAGGGGAAATGGAGCAGGCGTTAATCGCGCAGAAATGGCCGCGTCTGACGATTGTCCGACCTTCGATGCTACTGGGGGAACGGGATAAACAGCGGACGAATGAGCGGTTTTTAGCGCCGTTGTTCAGGCTGCTACCGGGTAACTGGAAGTCGATTGAAGCGCGTGATGTTGCACGGGCAATGTTGGCAGAAGCGCTGGCGCCAGGACATGAGGGCGTTACGATCCTGACCTCTTCCGAGCTACGCGAAAGGGCAAAATAAAATGCCGGGTGGCGTGGACGCTTATCCGACCTACAAACGATGACGTCCTGTAGGCCGGATAAGACGCTTATGCGTCGCTATCCGGCATCGGTATTACTTAATAAACGTAAAGGCCGTAGTGACGCGTTTCACGCCGCTTACCCGGCTGGCGATATCTGCCGCCGCCTTCGCTTCACGTTCAGTAACCAGACCCAGCAGGAACACTTCCCCGTTCTCGGTGGTGACTTTCACGTTAGAGGATTTCACCTGATCGCTGGTCAACAACTGGGAACGTACTTTGGTGGTGATCCAGGTATCGTTGGACGCATCGCCCAGACCGATTGGCTGGCCCTGACGGATCTCATTAAAGACCTCAGTGGTACCTTCTACGCCCATTGCAATCTGTTTTGCCCGCGCAGACAGTTCGCTATTCGGTGACTGACCGACCAGCAGAACCTTGCCCTGATAGGCGCTAACGTTGATACGCGCTTCTTTCTTGATCTGGGCATCTTTCGACAACGCCGTATTGACGCGTAATTCCAGGGTTCCGTCATCTACCTGAGTGCCGACACTACGCGGATCCGTCGCGGCTTTAGTCCCGACGGCTGCGGTTCCGACCACGGCGGCAGCTACACAGCCTTGCAGCAGCAGTGCAGCGATAATCACAGCAAGCGGCGAAAATGCCTTCATGTGTACTCCTTAATCATCCTGGTGAGGAAAAAGCGTGTTATCGATGAGATCGCAAAGGCAGTTGACCGTCAGCATATGCATTTCCTGAACGCGGGCACTGTGGTGTGAGGGAATGCGGATTTCAACATCCTGCGGCCCCAGCAATCCGGCCAGCTCCCCTCCGTCATACCCGGTCAGCGCGACGATTGTCATGTCGCGTGTCACTGCGGCTTCAACAGCTTTTACGATATCGCGGCTATTACCACGCGTAGAGATTGCCAGCAGAACATCACCTGCATGTCCCAGCGCACGGACTTGTTTTGCATAAACTTCGTCGTGCAGGCGATCGTTGGCAATCGCAGTTAAGACCACATTATCAGTATTTAGTGCAATAGCAGGTAAACTTGGTCGTTCCGTTTCAAAACGATTGATCATGCTGGCAGCAAAATGCTGTGCGTTGGCAGCGGACGTCCCATTACCACAACAGAGAATTTTGTTGCCATTGAGCAGGGACTGAACCAGCGTCATGGCTGCACGGGAGATCGCATCCGGGAGCGCTTCAGCCGCAGCTATCTGAGTTTGAATGCTTTCTGTAAAGCAGACTTTAATTCTATCTAACACGCTAATCCTTAAGAACCAGGCTCTGAATCTTCAACTATGAGCGGTCGTTGAACGCGTCTTTAAACCACTCAACATCATTTCCGGTGAAGGCTAACACATCGAACCGGCAATCCACAGTATCAAAACTCCCATTGTGGCGCGCAAGCCACAAGCGGGCGGTCTGTAATAATTTGTGTTGTTTGCTCCGGGTCACACTCACCGCCGCACCGCCAAACTGGGCTGAACGCCGATAGCGAACTTCAACAAATACGGTGGTGTTGCCTTCACGCATTATCAGGTCGATTTCGCCGCCACGTTCACGCACGTTGGCGGCGATGAAATGCAGTCCCTTGCTGTGCAGCCAGCCACGCGCAACAGCTTCCCACGCGTCACCGGTCTGTTTACTCGTTAACTGGCGGGGACGACCTGTCCTTGCTGGTATTTGAGCCATGATAACTTCCTGTTAATCACACAATCCTGATTTGCGGTTAATGCGCCAGTGTTGCCGTTAATTTCGAAGCCCTGCACCTGACGCATTTGCGAGAAGTGGTTGGCAAGCGACCAGGCATCGACACCCATTGCGTACATACGCGCCAGCGAGTAGTCGTTACGCACCGCGCCAAGCGCCTGCTGCATGAGAGGCGTGTTAGCGCCTGCCAGCATTGGGATTTCGCTGTACTGCAAGCCTTCCATTTCCAGACGGAAGTCCGGGCCAGCGGTTCCCTGAGCGCTACGGGAGCTGGCATACAGCGATGCTCCGCTCTGGCTGCCGTTACGCATGGCGATCATCGGTTTAATAAAGGCGATTTCTTCCGGCGTCGCCAGAATATACACGGCGTCAACACGACCACTGCCGCCGGTGATTTGTGCATCTGTAGGCGCTGCCGGAATCGTCAGACCGCCAATCGTCACGCCAGGCTGCGCAGGTACAGAAGAGGCTACCGGGCTGCCCGTCAGGGAAATGCCAGAGCCGCCGTTGACACCCATTTTCAGCTCAGCCGTGGAGCCGAACTTCTGCTGCAGCACTACGCCGCCGCCCAGTTTTTGCCATTCCTGTGCAAAAGCATTAGCCACGCGATCGCCTAACGAACTGCGTGGGAGCAACAGCAGCGGCGTTTGTTTGCCTTGATCATGGATGTGGCGTGCGGCATCGCGCGCTTCATCTTCTGGCGACAGGGCAAAGTAGCAGACGTTCGGCAGGTTTTTCACCGCCTCTGGCTGGTTAAGCGCCAGGACGTTCAATGGCGTGTTGCTTTTCATCAGCTCTTCAACATTATTCTTCAACAGCGGGCCAACCACGATGCTGGCGCCATCCTGCTGTACCTGGGTCAGGATCTGATTCAGCGGCTGCGACGAGGTGTCGTAGATTTTCAGCTCAGCGGACGGATTTGCCGGCGCGCTGGCGGTTGTTGGTTGTGCAGGCGCTGTTGGCTGTGGGGCTGTCGTTTCTGGCTGTGCAGGCTCCTCATTGGTCAGATCGCTTACTGACGCCTGAGAAGGGCTGGCAACACCGTCTGTCGTTTGCGGTTGTTCCGTAGTCGCAGCAGCAGAGGCATCCGCAGCAGGCGCGGCGGCAACAGGAGCTGCTACCGGTTGAGTGCCCATGTTTTTCGCGGCTTCAAAGCCTTGCTGAATAGTACGACCAAATACAGCGGCCTGACCGTTCAGCGGCAGCAGCAGGGCAATTTTGCTGGTGGAAGCTGGCTTAAAGCTCTGCACGTTAACCAACTGCGTTGGCAGCAGTTTTGCCCCCGGGTTTTGTGGGTAACGTTTTTGCCAGTCGGCAATACCGGCTTTCATCATGTCCGGGTCGTTACGGTTATCGAACCAGACGCGCTGGAGGTCCAGCCAGCCTTGCAGTACGTTTTCATCAGCATTGATGACCAGCGTCTGCGCTTGTTCCTGGGTCATGGACGACAGCGCTTGCCAGGTTGCATCGATGTTTTTCTGCTTAGCGTTCGCGGCCAGCAGTGGTTCCTGTGCGATCAGAGCGCGCAGCAGAGTCAGTGACGGGCGACCCTGGTTGACGTCGATTTGCGCCTGCCAGTAACGCGCCTGCTGGTTTGGGTCGAAATCGGCGGGCGTGAGTTTATCCAGTAGGGCCTGTGCTCCCGCGACATCTTTCTGCGCGAGCTTGATCTCGACGGCCAGCAGTGACTGCTCACGACGCTGGGCATCGTTTAGCTTCTGCGGTAACTGGTTGAACAATTCGATAGCCTGCTGGCTCTTGCCTTCTTTCAGCAGTGCACGAATGGCGAGTAATTGCCAGTTGGTCTTGCTATCATCTGAGCTTTGCTGCATCTGTTGCAGATAAAAGCCGGAATCAGCCTGCGCAGTGCCCTGCATATGGGCTGCACTCTGGTCTGGCGCCTGGGTGCCACAGCCTGCGAAAATCAATGCTGCCAGAATGACTGGTAGCGCGCGCGCGGCTTTCAAACGAGAAAATGTTGAGGGTACCATACTGTATCCAGTGATATTTTTTTACGCAATGCTCAATATTAAATCGGCAATACGGACGACACAATGAAACAACACGAATCGGCGGATAATTCTCAAGGCCAACTCTTTATTGTACCTACTCCTATCGGAAATTTGGCTGATATTACCCAACGAGCGCTCGAAGTTTTACAAGCCGTTGATTTAATTGCGGCTGAAGACACGCGGCACACCGGTTTATTGCTGCAACACTTCGCGATTAACGCCCGTTTGTTTGCTTTACACGATCACAATGAGCAACAAAAAGCCGAGACGCTGGTGGCGAAGCTGAAAGAGGGCCAGAACATCGCGCTGGTTTCTGATGCGGGCACGCCGCTGATCAACGATCCTGGCTATCACCTGGTGCGTACCTGCCGTGAAGCGGGGATTCGCGTCGTGCCGCTGCCCGGCCCATGCGCCGCGATTGCCGCGCTGAGTGCTGCTGGTCTGCCATCTGACCGTTTTTGTTACGAAGGCTTCCTGCCTGCGAAATCAAAAGGCCGCCGCGATGCGATGAAAGCCATTGAGGCAGAACCGCGTACGCTTATTTTTTATGAATCCACCCACCGTTTACTGGATAGCCTGGAAGATATGGTCGCCGTCTGGGGAGAATCCCGTTATGTGGTGCTGGCGCGCGAACTGACCAAAACCTGGGAAACCATTCACGGCGCGCCGGTCGGCGAACTGCTGGCGTGGGTCAAGGAAGATGAAAACCGTCGTAAGGGCGAAATGGTGCTGATTGTCGAAGGGCATAAAGCGCAGGAAGATGACCTCCCGGCTGATGTGCTACGTACGCTGGCGTTGTTACAAAAAGAGCTGCCGCTGAAGAAAGCGGCGGCGCTGGCGGCGGAAATTCACGGCGTGAAAAAGAATGCGCTGTATAAGTACGCGCTGGACCAGCAGGGGGAGTAAGAGTGAGCACCTACCAACCACCTTTCGTCGTCACTCCATTGATACTCAATCAAGTCATTGAAATTGGTGAGTTGATGGGGCATTGGGCAGCGATGGCTGGTAGGGCATCTCCTCTTTTGCGCAAAGAGAATCGTATTCGCACTATTCAGGCCTCTTTAGCGATTGAACATAATTCATTGACTACGGAACAAGTCACCGCACTGATGGAAGGAAAACGCATTCTGGCTCCTGCTAAAGACATACAGGAAGTGAGAAATGCGATTCTGGCCTATGAAAAGATGTCGGAATGGAAAAGCGAACAATTATCCGACCTTTTACAAGCACATCGAGTCCTTATGCTCGGTCTGGTCGATAATCCGGGCCAGTTACGTGCCGGAAATGTTGGTGTTTACAGGGAAAAGCAGCTTATTCACATGGCTCCGCCAGCCTCACAAGTTTTACGTTTGATGAATGATTTACTGGGCTGGTTAAAAACGACAGAGCTTCACCCGCTGATTGCTGGCGCTGTTTTTCATTATGAATTTGAATTTATTCATCCTTTTGCCGACGGTAATGGACGGATGGGGCGGCTGTGGCAGACATTAATCCTGCGTGAGTGGCGATCGGAATTGGCGTGGTTACCCGTAGAGACACTGATCCACTACCAACAGGACCGCTATTACCAGGTGTTAGGGCAGTGCGATCGGCAAAGTAGCTGCACGCCATTTATAGAGTTTATCCTGGAAAACATCATCTCTGCTTTGCAGGAGGGATTGGGGAAACCATCACCCCTGTCGGAAGAAATGTCGGAAGAAATGTCGGAAGAAATGTCGTCTGATTTACTGGATATAGAAAAACGTATTCTACAAATCTTGTCGAATCAGCCGGGCAGATCTGCCAAAAGTATCGCTGATGAGTGTGAAATTTCAGCCCGCACCGTAGAGCGCTATCTGAAAGCGTTGCAGCTAAAAGGCAAACTGCAACGCGTTGGCGCGACAAAAGGGGGGATGTGGAGGGTAGTTTAAACAACCAGCAGTTCGACGCCTGTTTTGGTCAGCGCAGATTTATCTTGTTTGCTGATGCTGTCGTCGGTTATTACGCAGTTAATCTTCTCCATCGGCAGTACCTGATTAAAACCTCGTCGGTTGAACTTTGTCGCATCCAATACGGCAATGACCTTGTGTGCCGCAGCTGCCATTACGCTGCTAATCGAATAGCCCTCGTTGAATGTCGTAATACCATTCGTAGCATCAATTCCGTCAGCACCCACAAACATCAGATCAGCGCTAATCCCTTGCAGAGAGCGTTCAGCGATAGTGCCATGCATCGAATGCGTTTTGTGGCGCACTGTACCGCCACAGACGACCAGCGTAATGTCTTTGTTTTCCGATAATGTAAACGCAGCGGGCAGGCTGTTGGTAATAACGGTGATATTACTTTTTCGGTTTAGCGCCTCAGCGATCAGTAAGGTAGTGCTTCCGCTATCCAGAATCACGGTCATTCCTTCCTCGACCATTGCCGTTGCAGCCTGGGCGATCCGTTTTTTAGGATCGCTGGCAAGCTGATACCGATCTTCTAATACCACTTCCTGATTGTCGCCTTCAGCCAGATGGCTTCCTGGTTTAGCCGCACCGCCGTGAAAACGGGTGACCAGACCTTTCTCTTCTAATAACCGCAGGTCGGCGCGAATGGTGACTTCAGATATACCAAAGGTATTCGAAAGATCCATTACCAATACGCTGCCTTGCGTATTAATCAGGTCGACAATTTTATTCCTTCTCTCAAATGAGTTCATATTGATTTGCCTGATAATTTGACTATCACTAGTTTAATCGAAGGATTGCGAAAGGTGAACGCTAAATTTCGAAAGTAAATGTGAGCCAGCGCAGGTTGCTGGCTCGTGGATTCAGGAGAGTTTAAGTAGAATTTTTCCCTGCATCGGTGCGCCATGGAGTGACTTGACGGCGCTGGCAAAGCTTTCGGCATCGCCACTGTGGGCAATTAATGGCCCCAACTGCAAGCGTTTTTCCGTTAGCAAGCGCGCAGCGGTTTCCCACTCTTCTCCAGGCCATGGGCTGGAATAATTCATCCAACTGCCAAGAATGGTTAACTCTTTACGCAATATTTGTCCAAATACACCTGCAGAAAGCGCAAGATCGTGATGCAACGTACCGACTAACGCCAGTTGAGCACGAGGCCCTGCAATCTCAATCGACAGAGCCACGGTTTGTGGGGTTCCCGCGGTTTCCAGTATGAGTTGGTCAAATTGAATATCCTTCAGACCTGAGTGGATCTCAGCTGCACTCATCTCCCGACTATTAAACACATGGGTTGCCCCCAGTTCTTTTGCTAATGCCAGCTTTTGCGGGTTGATATCAATCGCTGTAATACTATTTGCGCCGAGTTCACGGGCGCATTGCATTGCCAGTAAACCGATCGTACCCGCCCCAACGATAATGACGTTTTTGCCTTCGCATCCCTGCGCCAGGTGAAATGCATGCAGGCCGACGGTAATGGGTTCGATGAATGCGCCATCATCAATCGGCATATCTGAAGGCAGGCGGAATAAGTTAGCGCGTTTTACCACTACATATTCTGCGTTACCACCTTCGCTGCGTGAACCAACAAACTGATATTGCTTACACAATGAGAAATATCCACGCTCGCACTGAGGGCAATGGAAGCAGGGAAGTAGTGGTACGCAGGCAACGGCATCGCCGGGTTGTAAGTCGGTAACGGCTGCACCGTAGGACTCAACATAGCCGCTGAACTCATGCCCCAGCGTTATCGGATAATAGTGAGCACCATGATTAAAGATACGGGGAATGTCTGAGCCGCAAAGCCCTGAGCTAACCACCTTGACCAGTACATCTTCATCAGCCTGCAGTTGCGGAATAGGACGTTCTTCAATGCGTACGTCGCCCTCAGCGTGAATCACCACTGATTTCATAAATGTCTCCAGAAATGTGAAGGGGAGCAAATACTCCCCAGAAATTAAGATGCGGTCTGGCTTTCCGTTATGGCTGCTGCTTTTTCAGCCGCCACGAAATTACGTGCCCGACGCCATGTCAGTAGTACACCCAATAGGTAAATCGCAGCGATGATGATGAAGCCCACAACGTTCTGCCAGGTGAAGAGTTGAATCAACAGCCAGGTGATTGGGGAACCGCCCTGATCCATCGATGCAACCATGCCACCGGCTTTCAGTGCGCCTGCATTGGCAGCAAGCTGGGTATGTAGACCAATAGTTTGCGTGGCTATCCACAAGGTGATACCCATGATGATGACGCCGGAGATCAACGTACGGAACAAGTTCCCCTGATGAACGGCTACCGCCATGGCAACAAAGAAACCAATGGTTGCGAGATCGCCGAATGGCAGTACCTGATTACCTGGTACGAGGACGGCAATCAGAATAGTCAGCGGAATAAAGATCAGGCTGGCGGAAACCACCGATGTATGGCCGAGCAGCAGCGCAGGATCCAGACCAATTAAGAATTCCTGTCCGCCAAATTTCGCCTGCAGGCGTTTACGGGCGTGTTTCGCAATGGGGGTTAAGCCATCCATAATAGGTTTAATAACGCGTGGCATCAGCAGCATAACGGCAGCCGTTTTCACCGCCAGTTGTAGAACGGCTTTGACGTCATATCCTGCCAGCATGCCGATCACTAAACCCATCACGAAACCGACGGTCACGGGTTCGCCGAAAGGGCCAAAGCGTTTCTGCACATCATCCGCGCTGAAATGAATACGATTCAGGCCGGGGATTTTTTCAATAATAGTATCAACCAGGACGGCAATTGGACCGAGGTACGCTGATGAACCGTGTGGAATGGCAATACCTTCAAGGCCAAAAAAGTCACGCGTGTCCTTTGCAAACCAGTCGCCCAGTTTGTAGACGAAGGCGGCATGAACAACCACGCCCAGAATGCCCAACCAGTATGAACCGGTCGCCAGATGTAACATCGCGCCGGTAAACGTCATATGCCAAATGTTCCAGATATCGACGTTTACTACGCGGGTCATGCGGGTGACCAGCATCAGGATATTCACCCCAATGGCGACAGGAATCGCAATTAATGCAATTTGTGAAGCCCAGGTCATTGGTGATGAACCCGGCCAGCCAACGTCGATCACATGCAGGTTGATTTGAAACTGTTCCGCCATCGCTTTTGCGGCAGGGCCGATAGAGTCAAGCATCAGGCCAATGACCAGTCCGATACCGACAAAGCCAATACCAATATGTAGGCCGGATTTAAAACAATCCCCGAGCTTCATTCCCAATAATTTGGAGAAGATGATGATCACTAACGGCAGCATAACCGTTGGACCTAAGTCGAGGATATAACGCATTATTTCGCTAAACATGGCGTTACCCCACGAGGATAGTCAGTATTTTTTGCTGCAACGCTTCGATACCCACACCTGAGACAAAAGGCATGCCGTGAACGACCGGGATATCGCCAAACGTACGGTCAACGCGGGCAGTGGTACAAATAAGATCCGCGCCATCCATATAGGTTTCGATTTCTGTTACCCGGCACTGTACCAGGTCGAGTTGGATATTGTTGGCTTCACAGAGTTCTTTAATTTCTTCTGCTGCCATTGTTGAAGTTGCTACAGCACCGCCACAAGCCACAATTACTTTACGTTTCATAGGGTATTCCTTTTATTATCAGTCTGTTATCAAGCCTGTGCGCAAGGCTCAGACTCAAGGATTGTTTCCCGAAATAGCATTGCTAGTTCTGCATCGGGCGCATTCAACAATGCTTCAATGGTGTTCGGGTTTTGTAGCTCACTAAACAGACGACGCAGGAGCTTCAGTTGCGCCGTCGGGTTCTCAACAATCAGGGCGATAATTAAAGAGACGGCTATCTCTTCGTCATCATCCGCTTGTTGAAAGTTGACCGGTGTATCCGGGCGAATCAGATAGATTGCAGGCGATTTAGCATGAACAGCTTCACAATGCGGAATCGCGACGGCATGACGTTCCAGCGCTATTCCGGTAGGAAAGGTTGCTTCACGCTCAATCAGAGCCTGCGGGTAGCTTTCATGCACGACCCCTTTGGCCAGCATCTCCTCCCCAATATGTGTCAGCGCATGCTGACACGAGTTAAAGTTAATTCCTGTTCGGACAAAGAGTTGGCTCATATATTCTCCAGATTTCAGGCGATTACTGGTGCACAACCAAAGCGATAGGCGCGCAGAACGTCCTGGATTTTGTCGATAATCAGATTATGTGGTGTGGCGGTTAACGTCCCTTCAGTCAGGCGCTCAAATTGCACGGGCATAAACTGGCTAATGAGTCCCAGCGGTAAAGCGACGTCATTAAGGTTGGTTATTAATTTCTCTACACTTTGACGAATGCGGGGATGCGGCCAGTAGTAACGAATACGGTCGGAGAGGCTGAAGTGAATATCGACCATTGCCTGGCTCCAGGTTGGACGATAGTATTTTTTCCAGTAGTCCGGTTCATTTAGCATAACTTCGTCAATGACTTCCATTACCCGGCTCCGCTGCTCCGGAGAAACCAGTTCATTTTCCATTTGCGCCAGAGCAAAAATGGCTTCACGCAGTGCGAAGGTCAGCGCTGGACCCACTTTTAAAATTGCATAGTGATCGCGTACCAGGGCGCGGTAGGCCTGGCGGGTTTGATAATCGGTAGAATGTGCTTCATAAACCATTGGTGTGGCTTTAATCCATGCTGAAAGCGCTTCTGCAGCCTGCGGCTGATAATGAATGATCTGAGTGTGATCGAATTCGACGCCGGGCTGGACCACAATAGCGATCACGCGAGTCAGCGCTTCTTCAAGTCCTAATGCTCTAAAGGCAATTTGATGGGTTTCCAGCGTCCGGGCGGCATCTTCTTCGCGGGTGACATGAACGGTGCCGATGGTACTGGCTTCGCCACCGGGAACTGGAACCTCTGTACCAATCACATAAGTCAGTTGGCATTTCTGTTCTTCGGTTGCCGTTGCCTCTGCGGCCTGGCAAAGTACCGCTGCTCGCTGAGCAACAACCATTGGGTCCAGCGGCGTGGGATCGTCAGCACAGGACATTGAAGCATCGAGGTGGATTTTGCTGAATCCTGCGGCAACGTAGGCTTTAATCAAGGCTACGGATTTCTCCATCGCGTCTGCCGCCGGTTCATTTTGCCAGCAGTTAGGGCCGAGGTGATCGCCTCCCAGAATAAGTCTTTCGCGAGGAAAACCAACCGCCTGTGCGATGCTATAGACAAAATCACGGAAATCGGCGGGTTTCATCCCTGTATAGCCGCCAAACTGATTAACCTGATTGGAGGTCGCTTCGATCAGAACTTTACTATCCGTGTCGAGATCAAAACGTAATGCGGATTCAATAACCAGCGGATGTGCTGAACAAACTGAACAAATACCTAAATGTTCACCTGCTTTATGACGAGAGATTATTTCTTTCACTTCTATCTCCGATATCTTTTGTTTATCTTCATAATATTTTTGGATTTAAGGCAAAGGGTAAAAGCATCTTTCGTGATCCAGCTTTAAAAACAGTCCTTTGTCAGAATCCGTCCAATTCAAATCGATTACAGCTTTCCTTCGCAGCCGCAGTCAGCGATGACTTTACGTACAACTTCTTTCATGGCGGCTTTTGCGGGCATCATGTAATGGCGTGGGTCATTTGCATCAACGTGCGCACTCAGGTAGGTTTTGAGTGCGCCAGCAAAGGCGATTTTGAGTTCGGTAGCAACGTTGACTTTACAGATTCCTAAGGAGATAGCGCGTTTAATATCATGTGCAGGTAGGCCAGATGCGCCATGTAAAACCAGCGGAATATCAACGCACTGACGAATCTCTGTAAGCCGTTCAAAATCCAGTTTTGGTTCTGCGCTATATAGGCCATGAGCAGTGCCAATTGCGACCGCCAATGAGTCGATACCTGTTTTTTTTACGAACTCGCGAGCCTGTTCTGGGTGGGTATAAAGCGCGTCTTTTCCGTCTACGATCAGGTCATCTTCCTGCCCACCCAGGCGTCCCAGTTCAGCTTCCACGCTGACGTCATAGCGGTGGCAGTAATCCGTCACCTGTTTAACTAACGCAATGTTGTAGGCAAACGGCAGATGGGAACCATCAATCATGACGGAGCGAATACCTGTAGCGACTTTCGCTTCAATATCAGTGACGCTTTCATGGTGATCGAGATGGATGGCGAGTGGGTGATTCCAGCTTCTTGCCAGTTCACTAGCGATAGCAACGATGTTACCAACTCCGGCATAGCTAAAAGTGCCAGGCGTGCCGGCGACGATCAACGGAGAGCGTAGTTCGGCAGCTGTTTCCACAACAACCTGTAAGGTCTCCAGGTTGTGAATGTTAAATGCTGGTACGGCATAACCTTCTTGCTGCGCCTTCTTCAGCATTGTTTTGCTTGAGATGATAAACATACTTCCTCCGAAGTCTTTCGATTTCTTTCTTCGAAATAAAGTATATGGTTTCGTAATGTTTTTTTGTGATTTCGATCTGAAAAATGAAAGTTTCGAAAGAAAAGGGAGGGTTGCGAAAGTTATAGCGAAAATAAATATCCTCCGGCATAGCCGGA